>WFZS01000194.1 GCA_015489465.1 Bacteroidales bacterium
AGCAAAAACAGAAAAAGATTCGCCTGTTTCCCATTCCAAGTCATAAAGGGTATCCCTGAATTTTCTTTCGATCTGTAAATCTACCGGATAATCTGTTAAAATAAGGATGTCCCAGTCGGAATCATTTTGCTCATCTCCTCTTGCTCTGGAACCAAAAAGAATCACTTCCGCATTGGGATCAATCTTCCGTATTGAACGTCTGATTAAATGGCATATATATTTCGTTTTGTTTTCATAATTCAAAGATAATAAATACTTTCGTTAGCCCCGGATTTGCCAATAGTATAAAAACCAATGGCAAGTGTTTAAATATGAGCAAGGCTCCGTAATTATCCCCCGAAATTATTACTTCTAAAACTTAACTTCTGCCGTTTCACCGTTTTTTATATGAAACTCTTTGTAAACTTTGCCTTCTTTTTTGATTACAACTTTCAGGTTGTCTCCTTTTTCTCTCGAAACGTAGATGTCGAAAGTTTCGCCGAAAGCGTGGATTTTTTTTAGATTCATAAAATTCCAGTATTCAGGTAGTTGCGGGGTAAGGTTGAAAGACTTTAGTCCCGTCGGACGTATCCCGAAAAGACCTTCGGTATAAACTCGGCAATATAATCCGCTTTCGGCGGAAAGATGTTGCTGACCGCCTTCAGGCCACGCTTCAACGGCGTAAGGAACATGCTCGCCTAGCAATCGGCGTTTTGAATATTTTTCCAGGAATTCAAGACCGCGTTTGGTGTCGCCGGCAGCAAAAACGCCTCTGAAACCGTAAAGTGTCGCCCTGTCCCAAAATGTTTTCTCACCGGATTGTGTTGCAAGGCCGTCCTCGGTCCACAGTTCGGGAGAAAACAGCGCATTTATTGTTTCATCCGCACGGTCGTATATGCCCATCGTCAACGGGATACAAATCCATGCTCTCAGTTTGTCGTTTCCTTCATAATATCGGTATGTATCAAAACCCATAACATTATCACCGAAATATTTATCAATATTCTTTTTAAGGGTTTTAGCTTCTTTAAGGTATTTTTTTATCAGTTCTGGGTCTTTCCCCAACGATTTTCCCAAATAAGCGGCCGATATAAGAGCATCATAATATAAAGAAGATGTATTCAGGTTGGCGTTTCCGCTGGGAAATCTTCCTTCCAGTTCGTCGGTGTTAGATTCAACAACACCTTGTTTGTTAAGTTTACGACGGTTATATTCCAAAGTCCATTTAATCAGCGGCCAGAGTTTGGTTGCTACGGCACTGTCACCCAACGACATGGCAAACCTCGAAGCTCCGTAAGCAATCATGGCGGCATCACCTCTGTCACCGGCACCGTTCCAGATATCGGTACCTTCGGCAATAATGGAACTGGGAATGGGCTTGTATTCGTCGTTCATAAATTTGGCAAACATCATGTACGAATTTATCGCCGATTCTATTGCATAATCGTATCCCAAATAAGGAAAAAACGGGTTTATATACTCAGCCTGGTCGTTAGCCCAGATAGCTGCATAATATGACAGCCCGCCCGGTCCGTGCATAGGACCGTTTTTTGTTTGATATATACTTTCAGCCGCCCTGATTTTGGCAAATGCGAACATGGTGTTCAGAACGGTATCGGGAGTCTCCAGGACAAGATTGCTCCAAAGATATTTTATGAAATCTTTTCTTGCCTTAAGCTCGTTATCAATGTTTATGTTGTCGTAATTCTCACCTTTTTTGGTTCCTGTTATGGTAACCCCGAACTCTAATGATTCATCCGGCTGTAATGTATATTTTCCGCTGTTATATACTTTAAAAACCAGAGTGTAAATACCGTAAACACCTTTTTTCGCTTCTGTTTTAAAAACCGACGATATATCGGGAATTTCAACTTCTGCAGCTTTATCGGAATTGTTTGTGATAACATATTTTTCGCAAAGCACCGGCTTGTCAACCGACGGAAAAATAACTCTTTTATAAGAGAAATCTTTATTTACCGTACTGTATGTTTCTATGGTTCCGTTAAGCGTTATCTTATTAACCTTTTCTATGGCCGGATTACCGTTTATTTTAATGTGTTTTATAACCTGCCGGGTGTATTCGTGTATCAAACTTGCATGTGTGTTGTTGGGAATAGTCCTCAACATAGGCCAAACAACATCACGTTTTATGTAAAACGATTTATCTTTTTCCACACCGTAAAAAATGACAGCCGAAATACGTTTTCCGCTCATTTCTATATGATCGTGATGCGGAAGGCGGTCTTTTACAATCCACGAAATACTGCCATCGGGATTTATTTTCCATCGTGACGGTTCGTTATCGCCGAATGCAACATTCGATAAAATAATTATTGAAAAGAGTAAGGAGAGCAGGCTTTTCATAACTTCTTGTTTATTTCTATTGTTATTCATTTTGCAGGTCAATAAATAATTTTAACATACTATTCATATCTCAACGCTTTGGAAGGTGAAATCCTGTTGATATACCAAGTAGGAATATACATAATTATAATACTTATTACCAGGATTCCCGTGTTTAGAACAAACCAGTTGAAAAAACCGAGCTGTACGGGTACATAGTTAACATAGTAACTTTCAGGATCGAGAGGGAAAATTTTGAAGTATTTCTGAATAAAGTAGAATGATAGGCCAACCAAATTTCCCCAAAACATACCTTTTATAATTATGTATGATGATCTTA
The DNA here is from genome assembly GCA_015489465.1 of Bacteroidales bacterium. Taxonomy (GTDB): domain Bacteria; phylum Bacteroidota; class Bacteroidia; order Bacteroidales; family F082; genus B16-G9. The sequence continues at coordinate 2,663 of WFZS01000194.1, forward strand.
TCAGAAAAATTTTTCCGATCGAGCTGTTTGTTGCTCCCAAAGCCTTAAATAGTCCTACCATCGACGTTCTTTCGATTATTAGTATCAGAAGAGTGGAAATCATGTTTATACCTGCAACAAGAATCAAAAGTATTAGGATAACCACAACATTCATATCAAGTAAATCAAGCCAATTGTAAATTTGCGGATAAAGTTCTTTTGCCGAATAGATATTTAAATCGAAAGGTATTTTGTGGTAAATAATGTCTTCTGTTTCATCCATCAAACCGGGATTTTTTAAAATTATTTCAACCGTACCCGCACTATGTTTATCCCAACCGTTTAGTTTTCTTACGACATCCAAATCACCGATTACAAACGAGCCGTCAAATTCTTCCATTCCCGTATCATAAATACCGGTTATTTTGAACTTACGTCCGCGGGCACCGGCACTATTGCCGTTTATAAACCAAACCCTGATAAAATCACCGGTTTTCAAATCCAGTTTATCGGCAAGCATTTTTGAAATCAACACACCGTAATCCTGTTTCCCTTGTTTTAACTCCGGAATGGAACCTTCCACCAGGTTATTTTTTAAGAAACTCCAATCGTAATCGGTATCGACACCTTTCAATACGACACCTTGAATTTGATTCTCGGTTTTAAGAACGCCTCCTTTGTGTGCCGAAAACTGAATATGTTTTACATTTTCAAACGAGGGAAGACTTTTGATGAAATTACGGCTGATATTTATGGGTTTTTCTTCAAGCGATTTATTGTTATCAAAAGGTAAAATCTCCAAATGAGAAGTAAATCCCGTAACTTTTTCTTTTATGGAATTTTTAAAACCGACCACCGTGGCAATGGAAATTATCATTACCGCCAACCCTAAAGCCACACTAACTGAAGAAATCTTTATAACGGGTTTGGAGAAAGACTCTTTTTTAGCGGAAGAGAGTCTTTTAGCTATGAACTTTTCAAATTTCAACGGCGGTTTGTTTTTTGATAATTAAAATTACTTTTGCAAAGGTAAATAATTAATATACCTTTTAAAATAATGAAGATATTTCGGTTGGTATTTGTTTTTCTAATTTTCTTTCCCTTTCAAATATTTGCGCAAGATAATGATTTGCAGTTGATAGAATATGACAGTATTACTCCCGGTGTGGCAAGGTTTGAGTTGTACAAAGATAAAATTAAAGGGAAAAAAGTCGGGGTTTTGATTAATAAATCGTCATTGGTAAAAGGAGAACCCATTATTGACTTTTTGAGAGATAGAAAAATTAACGTAGTAAAAATATTCAGTCCCGAACACGGTTTTGACGGTGATAAAGATGCCGGTTCACACGTTGTTAACAGCACCGACCACAATTCGGGTTTGAAAATTATTTCATTATACTCGTCCAAGCATAAAAAACCCACCAAAAACGATCTTAAAGGCATTGACATTATGCTTGTGGATTTGCAAGATGTGGGAGCCAGGTTTTATACATATATTTCCACCATGAGTTTGACAATGGAGGCTTGTGCCGAAAACGGAATCCCCGTTATAGTTCTGGATCGTCCTAATCCCAACGGCTTTTATGTTGATGGTCCCGTGTTAAAAAAAGGTTTCGAGTCATTTGTGGGGATGCATCATGTTCCGGTGGTTTACGGAATGACAATAGGTGAATATGCACAAATGGTAAATGGTGAAAAATGGTTGAAAAACGGAGTACAATGTAATCTTGAAGTAATTCCCGTAAAAGATTACACTCATAATTTAATAGTAAAACTTAAAACGGCACCCTCACCTAATCTTCCCGATTGGAGATCCGTTTATTTATATCCGTCGTTATGCTTTTTTGAGGGAACCGTTGTTTCCGTCGGGAGGGGAACCGAATATCCTTTTCAGGTCTTCGGACATCCCGATTTGCCGTTTTCCGATTTTTCATTTAAACCGGTAAGTATCCCCGGAAAAGCCGCAAATCCCAAATTAAAAGGTGTGGTTTGTAACGGAAAATATCTTGCTCCCTATGCGGAAAATTATAAAAACAATCCCAAATCTTTAAATATTTCTTGGTTGTTAACGGCGTATAAATATTTACATGAAAAAAATAAGTTTTTTAATGCTTATTTTGATAAATTAGCGGGTACGGACGAACTGAGAAAACAAATTGTTAGCGGAATGTCCGAAAAGGAGATAAGAGACAGCTGGAAAGAAGATTTGAAAAAATTTAAAAAAATACGAGAGAAATACTTGATATATCCATAATAAATAATACCGAAATGAATAAATTTTACATCCTTGTTTTATTAACCGTAATACCTTTTCAAAAGGTGTTTTTACAAAACGGTTATCCTGATTTTATGCACGAAACTATCGATATGCCTTATATGCCTCCCAATCCCGACAGTAAAACAACCGAAGCCTTTTCATATGATACGGTGGGATTTTTTATGAGGCAGGTAAATGTTAGCCTTTTGGGATTTAACATTCAAGGTGATGCTGCAAACGAACCTTCCATAGCCGTCGATCCTACAAATCCCGACAGGATGGTTATAGGCTGGCGCCAGTTTGACAATGTAAACAGCAGTTTCAGGCAAGCAGGTTATGCTTATACAAAAGACGGAGGGCAAACATGGGTTAACAGAGGCGTTTTAATAGACCCGGGAAATTTCAGATCCGATCCCGTACTTGACTTTGACAAATTCGGTAATTTTTATTATAACAGTTTGGGTGTTAACAGTAATGATGATATGTGGACTGATGTTTACCGTATATTAAATGCGGGATTTGACTGGGATGACGGAGTTTACGCTTTGGGAGGAGACAAGCAGTGGATGAGAATTGACAGAACTAATGGAGAAGGTAGCGGAAATATATATGCTGCATGGACAGAATATTATTCCATTTGTAACGGAAATTTTACACGTTCCGTTGACGGAGGTGATAGTTACGAACCTTGCGTGTCAATTGTAAAATCTCCTTACTGGGGAACATTGGCGGTAGCACCGGACGGAACATTATATCAAGCCGGAGCATCGTATCAGTACGGTACGGGCGCAGTTTTGGTAAAATCGGAAAATGCACAGAATTCCGGTGAAAATGTTCAATGGCAGTTTGTATCTTGGATTGATTTGGACGGTTTTATCACAGCCGGAACACCAATAAATCCTCAAGGTCTTTTGGGTCAGGTTTGGATAGATATTGACAAGTCGGGAGGTCCCGGAAACGGCAACATTTATGTAATGGCAACAGTAGTGGCAAGCGGCTCCAACGATCATGGCGATGTGATGTTTACCAGAAGTACCGACGGCGGTTTAACATGGGATCCTCCGATAAAGATAAACGATGATAATAATGATGCGTATTATCAATGGATGGGAACCATGTCGGTGGCACCCGACGGAAGGATAGATGTTGTATGGCTTGATACACGTGATGCTCCTTCCGGCCATCCTCACAATTCCGCGCTTTATTATTCATGTTCGTTGGATAACGGAGAGTCTTTTTCCGTAAACAGAAGGCTGTCTCCGCTTTTTGACCCTCATTTGGGATACCCTCAACAAAATAAAATGGGTGATTATTTCGATATGGTTTCGGATAATCAAGGAGCCCACCTGGCTTGGGCAGGTACTTTTAACGGCGAAGAGGATGTTTATTACGGATATATTACCCTTTCGGATATTATGGGGCAAAAAGAATTGCATAAAAACGGAAAAGGAATTAATTTGGAAATTTATCCTAATCCGGTTAGTGATTACGTGTCCGTAAAAAGCAAGGAGAATGATGTAATAAACAGTGTTGAAATATTAACCGTTCAAGACAGGGTTATAAAAAGAAAATCCTTTACAAAGAAGAAGGCAACGATAGAAACACGCGAGATTCCTGCAGGTGTTTATATTTTAAAAGCATATACCGGTAGAGGGATTGCCGTTACAAAATTTGTAAAGGATTAAAACGCTTTTTTAATAGCTACACCGCTACATCATACTCGCGCAAAGCGTCATTCAAGGAGGTTTTAAGGTCGGTTGAAGATTTTCGTTTTCCGATAATCAAAGCGCAGGAAACATTGTATTCGCCGGCGGGAAACTTTTTGGTATAACTGCCCGGTATTACAACGGAGCGGGCCGGAACGATTCCTTTGTATTCAACGGGTTCGTTGCCGCTGACATCAATAATTTTCGTTGATTTAGTAATAACTACGTTAGCACCCAAAACAGCTTCTTTCATCACTCTTACACCTTCAACAATAATTGACCGTGAACCTATGAAAGCACCGTCTTCAATAATTACAGGTGCAGCCTGTACAGGCTCCAAAACTCCACCGATACCAACACCGCCGCTAAGGTGGACGTTTTTACCTATTTGAGCGCATGAACCTACGGTAGCCCATGTGTCAACCATGGTGCCGCTGTCAACATAAGCACCTATATTCACGTAAGACGGCATCATAATAACACCTTTTGCAAGATACGAACCGTAACGTGCCAAAGCATGAGGAACAACCCTTACACCTTGCCCGGCATAATTTCTTTTTAACGGTATTTTATCGTGAAATTCAAAAATTCCCACTTCCGTGGTTTCCATTTTTCTTACGGGAAAATATAAAATAACAGCTTTTTTTACCCAATCATTTACTTGCCAGTCATCATCTATCTGCTCGGCTACTCTTAATCTTCCTTTATCAAGCTCTTCTATAACGTGTTCAACGGCTTGTTTTGTTTCTGTGTCGTTTAACAATTCCCTGTTTTCCCAGGCTTGTTCGATTATCTCTTTTACTTGCATAAAAAATATTTATCGGTTTATCGAAATATGGTTACCGGTATAAAAATTACGGAACCGTTTCACTTTCCCATACCTTTCCCGGAATAATAAGATATTGTTTAAAAAACGGTCCCGTAAATAGTATTTTCTAAAGATGAATTACTTCGTCATATGCTGCAGCAACAGCTTCCATGATTGCTTCCGACATAGTAGGATGGGGGTGAACCGATTTAATAATCTCTTCACCTGTTGTTTCCAGTTTACGGGCAACTACCACTTCAGCAATCATCTCTGTAACATTTTCTCCTATCATACTGCATCCCAGCCATTCGCCGTATTTTGCATCAAATACAACTTTAACAAAACCGTCTTTTTTGCCGGCGGCACTGGCCTTTCCAGACGCCGAAAAGGGAAATTTACCCACTTTAATTTCATAACCCGCTTCTATGGCTTGTTTTTCAGTCATCCCTACCGATGCAACTTCCGGAGAGGTGTAAGTACAAGCGGGAATATTACCGTAATCCAACGGTTCAACGTCAAGTCCGGCAATCTTTTCAACACATGTAATTCCTTCATGTGAAGCTGTATGTGCTAAGGCGGGACCTTTTACGATATCGCCTATTGCATAATACCCTTCAACATTTGTGCGGTAAAAATCGTCAACAATAACTTTTCCTTTTTCCGTTTTTATACCCACCTCTTCAAGACCTATTCCTTCAAGGTTGGTTTCTATACCCACGGCGGATAACACAATATCGGCTTCAACTTCCACATCACCTTTTTTGGTTTTTACGGTAACCTTGCATTTTTCACCCGATGTATCAACATTTTCAACCGTTGAATCGGTCATGATTTTCATCTTGGCTTTTTTAAACGAGCGGGCAAGTTGTTTTGAAACTTCTTCGTCTTCAAGCGGTAATATGTTCGGGAAATACTCAACAAGTGTAACTTTAACACCCAAAGAATTATAAAAATAGGCAAATTCCGAGCCTATGGCTCCCGAACCTACTACAACCATGCTTTCCGGAAGTTTTTCCAAAGTCATGGCTTGGCGGTAACCTATTATCTTTTTGCCGTCTATCGGTAAGTTGGGTAATTGACGCGCTTTAGCTCCCGTAGCAATAATAATATGATCGGCTTCAATTATGCTTTTTGTACCGTCATCTGCGGTAACTTCCACTTTTTTACCGGGAATTGCTTTTCCGAAACCTTGCACAAGGTCTATTTTATTTTTTTTGAAAAGGTATTGAACACCTTTACTCATTCCTTCGGCAACACCGCGGCTGCGTTTTACCATACTTTCCAAGTCGGGAGTAACATTACCGTTGATGTTTACGCCGTAATCGGCTGCATGTTTTGCATAATTGAAAACCTGGGCGCTTTTTAAAAGAGCTTTTGTGGGAATACATCCCCAATTAAGGCAAACGCCTCCGATTTCGGCTTTCTCTATCACAACTACTTTTTTACCGAGTTGTGATGCTCTGATAGCGGCTACATAACCTCCGGGTCCGCTTCCTATTATAGCAATGTCATATTTCATAAGTCAAAAAAATTTTTCTTTTAGGTATGCAAAAATAGTCAATTAAGTTGTCATATATAAATTTTTAAATAAATAGGTATTATTCAGGTTCGTATGAAAAATTATTTTTTGTTTATACTCTCGAATGATGTCAATATACCTTTTATTAACGAAGAGCTGAATCCCCTGTGTTCCATTTCGTTAAGTCCGGCGATAGTGATACCGCGGGGAGTTGTAACTTTATCTATCTCTTGTTCGGGATGTAAACCGCCTTCAATTAAAAGTGATGCCGCGCCTTTTACCGTTTGCGAAGCAATGGTTTGTGCAGTGGCAGCGTCAAATCCTATTTCGATTCCGCCCTGCGAAGCAGCTCTTATAAACCTTAAAGCATAAGCAATACCGCACGCCGCCAAAACTGTTGAAGCATCTATTAAATCTTCGTTTATGACAATGGCTTTGCCTAATTCGTTGAAAATATTTAACACGGTTTCGGTATTTTCACCGGTACCATCTTCCGTGCTGACGCATGTCATCGATTCACGTATGGCTATTGCGGTATTGGGCATAGCCCTGTAAACCGTTACTTTGTCTCCTGCAAGTTCTTTAATTGTTTTTATACTTACTCCGGTTACTACCGAAATTAATATTTGTCCTTTTTTGAAAGCGGGTTTTATATCATTAATGATACTTTCTATTGATTTCGGTTTTATAGCAAGAATAATGATGTCCGAATCTTTAACGGTGCTTTTATTGTCCGGTGTTGTATTTATTCCTTTTTCTTTAAGGTCTTTTATTTTTTCAATATTTCTACGGGTAACGGTGATGTTGCCGGGATTATAATTCCCGGACTTTAATAATCCTTTTGCTATTGCACTACCCAAGTTGCCTCCTCCTATAATGGTGATCTTTTTCTCTTTCATAGCCTTAAATTATTTCATAAAAAAAACGGACTGAAAAGCCCGTTTAAAAAATTAACTTTCAGTTTATTTTTATTATTCCGATTTTTCTTCTTTTTCTTCCTTGGCAGCACTTTTCTTAGCGGTAGTTTTTTTTGCTGCGGTTTTTTTGGTTTCCGTCTTTGCTTTTGTGGTCTTTTTTGTTGTCGAAGCCTTTTTTGCTGTTGTTTTTTTCTTTGTTTCTTTAACTTCTTCGGGTTCTTTCGGGGCTTCTTGTTTTACAACAACAGTCTTTTTCTTTTTTCTGGGTCTTCTTACACCGTAGGATTTATTTATTATTTTTCCCCGTTTAGTTTTTTTATCACCTTTTCCCATAATTGATAATTTTTATTGATTTGAAAGGTAAAATTATTAAAAAATCACATATGTTTCCATAAAATTTTCAAATAGAGGAATTTATTTGGAAAGGTTTAAGTTGGTATTATAATTATTTAAATCTTCCCTTTCCAAAAACTCCTTTTCAAGAATATCCGATTTTTTTATCGAGCGGCGAGCCCATTCGAGTAAAATATCCAATTTTTCATCATCGTTTAGTTGCCAATTTATATTCGATTTACGAAGTTTTTCCGTTAACGTATAAAGAGTGATGGCAACCGAAACGGAAATGTTATAACTTTCGGTAAACCCATACATCGGGATACGCATGTAGCCGTCTGCATTTTCAATGGCTATGTCCGAAAGACCCGTCAATTCGGTGCCGTAAACAAGAGCAAGTTTGTTATCCAGAGGCAGTTCGTCAAGTAGCATGTCGTTTTTATGGGGTGTTGTGGCTATTATTTTATAACCTTGCTTTCTTAATTTGTCAAAAGTATCGAGAGTGTTGTTTTCTTGTTCGTTGTATTTGTAAAGATTCAGCCATTTGAAACTTCCCATTGCCACATCGGGGTTTACTTCGTAGTTGTTTTTATTTTCTATAATATGAACATCCTGAACACCCGTTAAATCACAACTTCTTAAAACGGCGCTTGCATTGTGAGGTTGGAAAATATCCTCCAAAACAACCGTTAGATGCCGTGTGCGGTATTGAATTATTTTATTAAACAATTCTTTACGCCGGTCAGTCAAATATTCCGCAAAAAACTTGAAAAGCCGTTGTTTTGTTTGTCTGTCCATTTTTTACAAATTTTCTTCGGGGTAAAGATAATTCCACCATTCGTTTTGATCTTTAAGCCATTTGTCAAACCATGCCAAAATGGTTTTTTGCCAGAGAATCCGTTTTTTATAGTCGGTAATATGGTGATTTTGACCTTTTATTTCAACCAGTTCCACCGGTTTACCCAAAAGTTTCAGAGCCGTAAACATCTGAATGCTTTCACCTGTAGGTACGTTTGTGTCCGAGGTTCCGTGTAGTAAAAGCAACGGAACTTTTACCTTATCGGCATTAAATAACGGGCTTTGTCCGCAATACAGATCTTTGTTGTTCCAAGGGAAATTTCCCGCCGATGCTACCGAACTGTATAAATATCCCCAGTAACCCTGTCCCCAGTAAGAAGCTATGGAACTTATACCGGCGTGTTCAATGGCGGTGGCAAAGATGTCGGTTTTTGTTGTGAGCAACATTGTCATAAATCCTCCGTAAGAAGCCCCCATGCATCCTACTTTTTTAGCATTTGCCGACGGGTGGGCTTTCAGAAAATCCTTTGTCCCTTTAATAATCTCGTCGGCAACACGTTTCCCCCAGTCGTTTACATGCAATGCCGAAAAATATTGTCCGAAACCCGTTGCTCCGCTGGGTTGAAGAACATAAACGATATATCCTTGTGCGGCAAAAAGATTTTTAGGATACCTGCCCCTGAAACTTCTTCCGGTAGGGGAGGTTCCGCCATAATAGTAAACAATAACGGGATACTTTTTATTTTCATCATAATCCGGCGGATAGTAAACCCTGCCTTCGATGGTTTTTCCGTATTTGTTTTTGAAATTCCAGTTTTCCGTTTTCCCGAAAACAACATCTGCAAAAAACTCTTTCTCGGGATCAGCTATTTTTTTGTGTCCGGTGCCCGTAATGGTACATTTCCACCCTGTTGAAGGGTATTGCATGCTACTACCGTAGTAAACAATGAAATTTTCCGTTGAGGAAGGAATGTCAAAACCGCTAACCATATCCACTTTGGCTTTTAGGTCTGCAAAAGTTTTCTTTTCAATATCGTAGCGATACAGTTTATTACGGGTTTTGTCTTCAACCCTAAATATTATTCCTTTACCTTTTTTTAACCATTTCGCACTGAATACCGAAGGATTAAAGTTACGGGTTACAGGTTCGGCTTTTTTTGTTTTAAGGTCGAAAATGTAAGCCTGGGTATCGTAATCGTTAGGGATAAGTTTTTCGGGTAGATTTATCCCGGCACCATCGAACATGGATGCACTTCCGGTAACAAGCAGTTTTGTGCCGTCGGGTGAATATTGTGCCGAACCTCCGTAATTTTGACTCCAAACGGTGTCGATAACAAATGTTTGTAAATCGAGTTCAAGCATTATTTGCTTTGTGTAAGGTCTTTTTTTAAAATCGGGAACACTTTGTGAAAACAAAATCTTTTTTCCGTCAGGCCTTATGTCTTGAAGGTTGTTTGACAAATATCCGTATGTCAGCCTTTCCGTTGTGCCGTAGGCAACGTTACATTTATACAACTGTCCTCTATAGCGCCACCAAGGCCAGCGGTCCATCGGGTTCAACACATGAATTACTCCGTCATTGTCTTTTTTTGGTTCTTCGTCAATGGAATAAATAATAAAATCACCTGTCGGCGACCATGAGTAATAATTAACATCGCCGGCGTTTTCCAAAAGTGTTTTTTTACTTAAATTGTTCAGGTTTAATAAAAATATTTTTTTCTTATCCACATCTTCGGCTTTGAAAGAAACGGCATTATCTACAGGCGACCATTTAACATCATAAATATTTGCGTATTCGGACGTGTATATAATGTTTCCGTTTCCGGTTTCCGATATTTCGAACCAACTTTCGCTTTTTCCGTTGGGAGGTACGATTTTTTTGTATTCTTTAAGGATGTATTTTCCGTCGTAAGATGTTGAAATTCCCGTGAGGCGTGTTCCGTTCATCAGATGATTTATGTCCATATAAGTTTTCGGACTCAAATCAATTAATATGGAGTTATGAGGATACTTTTTGTCAAAAGATAATTTAGCTTCCAAACTCCAATTATCTTGATTTTCAGGATTAAACAACGATTTTATAACTATCAGATGTTTGCCTCTTTCCAGATATACCGGTGTGCTTTTATCCGCGGGATTTTTATCTTTTTTGATGCACGATGTATTTGATAACCGTTTTTTGCCGTCAATATACAACTCAAAACATTGACGTGTTTTAATTTTAAGTGTAACTTTTTCAAATCTGTCGTTAAAAAGATAAACGGCTTGCCATCCTTTTTTGAAATCCTTTCCTGAGGTTGAAAAACCTTTAAAATCTTTTTTTGCAGTCCATTTTATACCTGAATCGTTAACGGATAAGAAAGTTTTACCTTCATCCGGTTTTTTAACCTCTTTATCGTGTTGTTTGAGTAAATCGGAAATTTTAAATGATTTGCCTTTTACATTTTTTTCAGTAAAAAAAGCAGGTTTTTTAACGGTAACAGGTCCTGCAACGAGCCAGTTATTTATTAAAATTACATTTTTAGTGGAATCTTCTCCGGCAGTAAGGTTCAGGAAAAGAACAGTCGATAAAACGACCGAAAAAATCTTTTTCATTTTGAAAGCTATTAATAAGGTTGGTTAAAAAACAGAGATTATTTTTCGTCGAGAGCTTCTTTTAAAGCTTTTATCAGAACGCCTTTGGGTTTAACACCTACGAACTGTTTAAAAACTTTCCCGTCTTTAAAAATTATGATTGTAGGGATATTCTTAATCCCCAGCTTTTTAGCTGCAGCCTGGTGGGTTTGCACGTCAAGTTTGGCAATCTTTGCTTTGTCGGACATTTCCTCGGCGATATCACTGACAATGGGACCTTGAATTTTACAAGGTGTGCACCATTCCGCCCAAAAGTCAACCAATGTAACACCTTTGGATATTGTTTTCTGAAAATTTTGATCCGTTAAAATCACAAGTTTGTCACTGTCGTTTGCAGGATCGTAATTTTTCAAAGCTTTGTAACGTTTGTAAAAAGCCCAAATCAAAGCAACTCCTAAGGCTGCAAAAAATAATAACCACAATGTTCCGCTATTCATCTTTAATATGTTTTTTTATTTGACCGATTAAATATTCTTTACTCATTATACCCGGCATTTGCAATATTTTTTTTCCGTTTTTCAGCAAAATAATGTAAGGGATGTTCCTTATACCGAATTTATCGGAAAGTACCCGGTTATCACCGACGTGTATTTTACCGATTTTAATTTTATCCCCGAATTCCCGTTTTATCTCTTTGTAAATTTTATCCTGGGCAACACATGCCGAGCACCATTCAGCCCAGAAGTCGAGCAAAACCAGACCGTTGGAAGTTTCTTTCTCCCAGTTTAGATAATTGATATTTACAAAAGTGTCATCATTCATACATTGAGGCAAATGTAATACCTATTTTTTAATCCTGAAACAAAGAGAAATTATGGTGTTAAAAAGATAATACGTGTTAATTACCTGTTACAGCCCAAGCGGGAAATGTAGAAATATCAATGTTGAAAATAGAAGTACCGTAATAATAAGTCATTAATGTTATTACTGCAGCTCCAATTAAATTCAAAATAAAACCTGTTTTAGCCATTTGCATAACGGTTAGCCTTTGCGAACCGAAAACTATTGCATTGGGAGGTGTTGCCACAGGTAACATGAATGCCATCGAAGCACTTAATGTTGCGGGAAGCATTAAAAGCAGCGGGTTGATATGAATGGATACCGATAAAGATGCAATTATGGGTAGGATAATTTGTGTAGTTGCCGTATTGGAGGTTAGTTCGGTCAGGAATGTCATTAAGAGAGCTACCGATAATATCAAAATTACCGGATGCACCCCTTGCAATCCCGATAATAAATTACCGAACCATGTTGACAAACCGGTATCTTTAAAACCGCTGGCAAGAGCAAAACCTCCTCCGAAAAGAATTATTATGTTCCAAGGTAATTGCCGCGAATACTCCCAATTCATAATAAATCTTGAATTTTTCTCTTTGGTAGGGATTATATAAAGAGGTAATGCGAAAAGCATTGCAACCGTACCGTCGTTAAAATATTCTGGATGTGAGAACAGGTGCGACCATCCCGGTAATGTGAAATTTCCGACGGTTATTGGTGATCTTGTAAGCCAGGCTGCTGCCATCAAGATAAAATCCGCCAGAACAATTTTTTCTTCAAAAGAGGGTTTGCCGAGTTTGTTGTATTGATACGAAAAAGTTGATTTGTCTATTTTTATATTTTTCAGTTTAACGGCATACATAAAATATATCAAAATCCACGTTACACCGAAAAGCAATATGGTAACGGGCAGGGCAAAAATAAACCATGATGCAAAATCGATAACCGGACCTTCGGGAAACATTATTTGGAAAATCTTTGTAAACATAGGGTTGGGAGGTGTTCCTACAAGTGTGGCAATACCTCCGATAGATGCGCTGTAAGCAATACTGAGAAGCAATCCTACAATGAATTTGTCAATATGCTTATTGTTTATATTCTCGGTCAATTTATCTCCGACGGATAATAATATCGGTAACATCATCATTGTTGTGGCGGTGTTTGAAATCCACATCGAGAGAAAAGCGGTGGCAAACATAAAACCGAACAAAATAGATGCAGGTTTTGTCCCTGTTATTAAAAGTATTTTAAGAGCTATTCTTTTGTGAAGATTCCACCTTTGCATAGCCAATGCAACCATAAACCCTCCTAAAAAGAGAAAAATAATATGGTTTACATATACATTTGATACTTTTGAACCGCTCATTATTCCCATTAAAGGAAATAAAACAATAGGTAGCAGAGCTGTAACTGCCAACGGAACAACCTCGAATATCCACCAAATCGACATTAACAATGCGACCGCTAACATATTGGTCATCTGCGGTTTTGAAGCGTCCAGGTTAACAAAAAACAGAACCGAAAAAAAAGATAAAACTCCCAGCCAAAACCCTAAGATTTTTACCTTTGGTATATTTTTGGAATCTTCCATATTATTTTTTGCAGCAAGTTAATAATCAATAAATTAAAAAACAAAAAAAATTAGTTTATAATTGACCGAGCTCTATCATCCTCACTATAATTTCGATTTGCCGGTCTTCCCCTTCGGGATCATAACGGGTTTTCAAATTATATCCCCACAATCTGGCAAAAGCCTGGTAAAAAAAAGCCGTAAAATTTCCGCGTAATTGCTGAACAAGATTATAAGACGTCTCACCCGTTTCCCTGTCAATAAGTTTTATAAGAATCCTGCCTTGCGTAAATGTCAGTTTTTTTAATTGAGCCCCGTATTTTTCATTTATCTCTTTTTCGGCTTTTTTCATTAATTTTCTACGTTGTTTGTCGGTTTTTGCTTCCGATAAAAGTTTGTCGTATTGCCTGAGTTTAATTCCGGCTAATTTAGCATACGGGTAAACTTTTTTTACATTTTTGATAAGCCTTGTGAGTTTTCTCTTTTCACGTTGAGAATGAGGAATACGCAGAGAATAAATATTTACTTCTTTTAAGTTAATATAAGGTAAAGTATCACCCTTAATAATTCTTGCACCTAAAACAATACCACCGGTATTTGATTGTGCAAAAATTACCGTTTGAACTAAAAAAGTTAATAATATGAAAGATAATAACTTCTTCATCCTATTTGGTTTGCCAAATATTGTGCCGTTTATTGCAAAAGTAATTTAAAATGATATTTACCGACTTAAATCATCCGTTTACCGAAAAATATTTAGTAAATTCTATTTGAGAGCATACTTTTGTATCGAAACTAATAAAAATCAAAATTATGGAACACGAAAAACAACTTTACAGATCAAGAACGCAAAAGGTTTTGGGCGGTGTTGCCGGCGGACTTGCCGAATATTTTAATATAGACGTGATATTAATGCGTTTGCTGTTTGTAGCTATTGTTTTGGCAGGAGGAAGCGGCATACTGCTTTATATCATTTTATGGATAGTGGTACCTCTTGAACCGTATGATCATATGGAGAAAAAGCTTGAACATATAAATACTTACGGCGGGAATAACGGTAAAAACGTGAACGAAGAAAAATCCAATAACAGAACGTTTATCGTAGGTGTCAGCCTGATTCTTTTGGGAGTAATATTCCTTATGAATACTTTCTTCCCTTATTTTTTTAGAAGAGATATTTGGCCGTTGGTTTTGATATTTGCGGGAGTTGTCATTTTGATTAGTGAAACTTCGAAAGCGAAAAAAGAAGAACCTGTAATAACTGCCGGAGAAGTGAAAAAAGAAGATGAAGCAAGTAATGAAATTAAAAATAATACTAACGATTTAAAATAATAAAATTATGAAATTCAGAAATATATTTTGGGGAATTATCCTGATATTCATAGGAATTCTCGGCATATTGAACAATCTTGATATTGTAGATTTATCATGGCATAAATTGTTGGCACTTTGGCCCGTTATATTAATTCTTTGGGGAATATCGGTTCTTCCGGTTAAAGATTTAATAAAAACTTTACTGGTCGTCGTAACATTGCTGCTTTCTTTATTTTATATATCAACGGAAGCAGTTGATACTTATGACCGTTTTAATTCTTTCGGCTGGCATGTTCATACTTTCAAAGATGATTATTTTTATGACGACGATACGGGGGATAGCTTGATTTCCGGTAAAAATACGGGTTCGTTTTTGATACCGTTCCCTGAAAATATAAAAACGGCAAGCCTTGTTGTTGATGCCGTTGCCGGTGAATTCGATTTGAATGATACTACTACAAACCTTGCCACATTTAAAATAAACAATAAATATTTGGCAAGAAAATATACCTATTTTGTTAAAACACAGGGCGATAATGCAAAGGTTAACATTACATTTAAAAAGCATGAAAATATTAAATTGGGACGCCATGAAGGTAAAGCGGTGTTAAAGTTGAATACCAAACCGGTTTGGTCTCTTAAATTTAATGCAGGTGCCGCCGACCTTGAAATGGACCTGTCACAATTTAAAGTTAAAAAAGTTGATATTGATGCCGGCGCTGCAAGCATTGATGTTAAAATAGGAGACAAATTAAAGGATGTAGATGTTGATATTGATGCCGGTGCTTCGAGTATTACTTTGAGAATTCCCGAAAAAGTAGCTTGTGTGATTGATGTTAATACGTTTTTGTCGGATAAAACATTTGATGGCTTTGAAAAGAAAAACGGAAAATATTATTCCTACAATTACGAAAATAACGATACTGTGATTAAAATATCCATTGACAGTGCCGTTTCAGATGTTAATATCAAAAGGTATTAATGTTTCTTTATTGATATATGCACATAACTAAAAATAATAAGGAGGTTATCATGAAAAAAAATATACTTGTAATACTAGGTTTAATCGTACTGTTTAGAATTCTAAATATCGTACTTTTCAATGACGATCCGTTATTTTACCTGTCCCCCAGAAATTTCAACGGCAGAGGGTTATTGATAACACCCGGTTGGGTTGACTTCCTTATACCGTTACTTGTAATCTTTGTTTTTTGGAACAAAGAAAAAAAAGTAATTTTTGAATTTAAAAAGACAATAAAGCCGATAATTGCTGCAATATCAATAGTTTTGGCTCCTGTGATAACCGGATTGTTGTTGAATAATTACGTGCAGAAATCATTTGTTTCATTTGAACTGAACACCTCTTTGATTTTAAAATACTTACTTTTTATCCTTTCTTTTACGGCGATTAACGTTTTTGCCGACAATGTTAGATTTCAAAAAAAGATAATAAATGTACTTGTTTTGGCAACCGGAATCACGGCTATTGCTTATACGCAAGATATGTTCGGAACGGGAAACCCCATGTACATTTTAATGGCATTGTTAAATAGTGTAGGGTTATCCGCAGTTCTTTTCAGCATAGGGTTACGTAAGTATTACAAAAAATATCCTTTGGAAACGGTATTTGCAACGGCAATTGCCGGAATTTTTATTGTGTTTTTCGTCTTCAGCGGACTTTCGGTAAGTTTCTTTACCATTCTGTTGCCTTTTATTTCGATGGCAACCGTTTCGGTTTGTTGGTATAAAAATTGGAAACCGCGGACAAAAATCGTTGTGGGCTCCTTACCTTTTGTTTTGGTAATATTATTAAATTATGCATTACCCGGGTTATTACCTCCCGAATTGGCGAATGAATTTGTTGAACGGAAAAACGAAGAAAATTTTATTGTTGAAAGGTATGAAGATATCACGGTAAAATATAAAGATCCGGGTTTAAAAGAAATAGCATTAAAATTAGCTTCCGTTATTCATGCGGCAAACGATATAAGCAAAAGAGAATTAGGGGTGTCACCTGAAGTAAAGGAGTTAGTGATATCAGGTATGGGAACGGGCGGCTTTCATGCGGAGTTTCCTGACAGAATAGTCGGACGGATTATCAGTGAAAAGTACATACAAAATTGTAATGACAGTAGTTTTTTAAATAATCCCGAACTTTCTCCTAACTTCCCTGATCCCGTAAATGCCATATTACACGAATACAGCCATCTATTCGGAACCATTCCTTATCACAAATGGTTTCCGGGTTCGGAAGAAGAAGGTTGGGCTACATATTCCGCCACACGTTTATCGAAATTACTTTATAAAGAAAATAAAAACCTATGGAAACCTGCCTATAATTTCGGGGAGCAGGCTGAAAAAATTACAAAGTTAAATTTATCGGGTAAAGCGGTAGCTTGGTCGCATCCCAATGAGTTTGGAGGTTTTAATTTATGGTATGCACTCGGTAAACGGCTCGGGTTAACTTCTTTGTACGATAAAAGGTGGGAGATATCAAAACACGATTTGAAAAACGGTTCCTTGTTTTACTTAAGTAATCCTGCTTTTGCCGAAAAAGCGGTTGAAACTTTCGGTAAGGAAAACTTTTTGAAATACGGTAAATTCAAACCGGTAAAATTCGGTGAAATTTATTCCAAAAAATCATATTTGTATTTAGCTGAGACCAGTGGTATTGATACAAGCAGAATTTCAAAAATGTATGATTTTATGAAAAACAGAATTATTGATCCTTCCGTTCCGTTGCCGCATTGATAAATCCGGAAAAGTCAAAAATTAGGAATAGTGCCGGAAGTATGATATAACCGTTAATTGTTATACCATGCTTCCGGTCTTTCTTTTTTATCTTGGATAATAGACAATACCAATAACATTAAAGAGATTTATTTAGTTACTTGTAAAACCATTACTCTTGGTGAAAAATTTATCGAAATATCATATTAATTAATTTGGTGTTAAATACATTAATACTTTTGCAAAAAAATAATATCAATGAAAATAGCTTCACTGGTTTCAGGAGGGGTGGACAGCTCGGTAACGATACCTTTATTAAAACAGCAAGGATATGATCCGCACATTTTCTATATAAAAATAGGGATGGAAGATGAACCGTCGTATGTGGATTGTCCTGCCGAAGAAGATATTGAGATAACCACATGGATTGCCAAAAAATACGGATGTAAGTTCGATATAGTGGATTTACAAAAAGAATATTGGGATACCGTGGTAAAATACACCATTGATTCGGTAAAAAAAGGACTTACACCGAATCCGGATATGATGTGTAATCTTTTGATAAAGTTTGGCGCTTTCAGAGATAAATACGGTCATGAATTCGATAAGATTACAACAGGTCATTACGCCCGCACTTTGGAGAATGAAAAAGGAACGTTTTTACACACAGCAGTTGACAGGGTTAAAGATCAAACTTATTTTTTAGGACGTATTACCTATGAGCAGCTGAGCCATGTTATGTTTCCTATTGGACATCTTCCGAAAAAAGAGGTGAGAAAGATAGCCGAAGAGATGAAATTGCCAAGTGCCCACAGACCTGACAGTCAGGGTATTTGTTTTTTGGGAAAAATAAATTACAGCGATTTTATCAGAAAATATGTGGGAGAAAAACCGGGACCCGTTATAGAGCTTGAAACAGGTAAAGTTTTGGGAAAACATAAGGGATTTTGGTTTCATACAATAGGGCAGAGGCGAGGTTTGGGACTTGGCGGAGGTCCTTGGTTTGTTGTTAAAAAAGATACGGTTGAAAATATTATTTACGTATCAAACGGATACGACCCCATTGCTCAGTATGATGATGAAATATGGTTGGAAGATTTACACATCTTGAATCCTAACGAAGATTATTCGGACTTGTCGGATATAAAATTTAAAATTCGTCATCAGCCTGAGTTTAATACCGGAAAGCTTATTAGAGACGGTAACGGTATAAGAATAAAATCAGATAAAAGGATATCCGGAATAGCTCCGGGACAGTTTGCCGTTATTTATGATACAGAAGAAAAAATATGTATCGGTAGCGGGATTATTGCCGAGAAAAAAGAATCGTAAACCGTATTGTAAAAATTCAGTAAAAAAATTTGCGGAACAATAAATATTGTTATTTTTGCAACGCTTTTCAGCAATGGTCTCGTAGCTCAGCTGGATAGAGCAGCAGCCTTCTAAGCTGCGGGTCGCAGGTTCGAGTCCTGCCGGGATCACAACCCCACCTGAAAATAGGGTGGGGTTTTTGTTTTTTTCGTGTTAAATGCTTGTTAATCACGTCTTTATTTATTTTCCGCTTTTTAATTAATATAGGTATTTTAAATCTCTTAATACATATTTTTCTACCAATTTTCTACCAATTTTCTACCTTTGTAAAAAAGTGGTAGAAATGTGGATAATTTGCTTAATTTTTTAGCAATTTTTTACCGGTTAATTATCTTCGTAAAAATATTGACTAAAACCCTTGTCAATTAAAAAATCTTTCGTACTTTTGCAACCCAAAACTAGAAACAAAAGGAAGATATGTATTTAAGTAGCGAAAAGAAAGCGGAAATCTTTGAAAAATACGGTAAAAGTGCAACCAATACAGGTTCGCCTGAAGGACAAATAGCACTCTTTACATACCGTATCAAGCACCTTACGGAACATTTGAAAAAAAACAAAAAAGATCTTTTTACCCAGCATTCCCTTATCAGATTAGTTGGTAAAAGAAGAAAGTTGCTTGATTATCTTAAAAGAAAAGATATCGAAAGATACCGTGCTATTATCAAAGAGTTAGGACTCCGTAAATAATTTCTTTAACGGAAGTATCAAAAAAAGGCAATTATACCGATTGCCTTTTTTTGTGTTTATGTAAATACCTTTTTAAAAATTTTACTAAAATATATTATGTCATTAAATGTAATTACGCAATCGTTTGATTTACCGGATGGTAGAACTGTTACTTTGGAAACCGGTAAACTTGCAAAACAGGCCGACGGATCTGTTGTTGTAAAAATGGGCAACACAATGTTGTTGGCTACAGTAGTATCTAATAAAGAAGCCAGGGAAGATGTGGATTTTATGCCTCTTTCCGTTGATTATAAAGAAAAATACGCTGCTACCGGGAAATTTCCCGGAGGATTTTTTAAACGTGAGGGAAGACCTTCGGAATACGAAATTCTAATTTCACGTCTTGTGGACCGTGCTTTACGTCCACTGTTTCCGGACGACTATCATGCGGAAACTCAAGTTTTAATAACCCTTATATCGGGCGAAAACGATGTTTTACCTGATGCTTTGGCTGCTTTGGCTGCATCTTCGGCTCTTGCCGTTTCCGACATACCGTTCGGAGGTCCTATTTCTGAGGTTCGTGTGGCAAGAATAGACGGTAAATATGTTATAAATCCTAATAATTCCGAACTTGATAATGCCGATCTCGATTTGATTGTGGCAGCTACAAAAGAAAATATTATGATGGTTGAAGGAGAGCTTAAAGAAGTTTCCGAAGCTGTTATGCTTGAAGCTCTTAAAGTTGCTCATGAAGCTATCAAGGTTCAGTGCGATGCACAGCTTGAACTTGCTTCCAAAGTTGATAAAGCTTACCCTAAAAGGGAATATTCGCACGAAACCAATGATCCCGAACTTAAAGAAAAAGTAAAAGAAGCTACCTACGATAAATGTTATGAAATAGCTCTCGCCGGTATAGCCGATAAGCATAAAAGAACTGACGCTTTCAACGCGGTTCGTGATGAATTTTTAGAGTCACTTCCGGAAGAGGAACGTGAAGAAAAAGAAAAGTTGGTTAAACGCTATTTCCACGATGTTCAAAAAGAAGCTGTCAGAAAAGCAATACTTAACGAGCGTGTTCGCCTTGACGGTAGAAAACTCGACGAAATAAGACCTATTTGGTGTGAAGTCGATTATTTGCCTTCCGCTCACGGTTCCGCCATATTCACAAGAGGCGAAACGCAAGCTCTTGTTACGGTTACACTGGGTAGCAAATTAGATGAACAAACAATAGACGGTGCCGTGATAGAAGGAACAAGTACTTTTATGTTGCACTACAATTTCCCTCCGTTTTCAACAGGGGAAGCATACCCCATAAGAGGCGTTGGACGCCGTGAAATCGGACACGGTAACCTGGCCATGCGCGCATTAAAATTCGTTATTCCCGAAGGAGAAGCCAATCCTTATACGATAAGGGTTGTTTCGGATATTCTTGAGTCGAACGGCTCATCTTCCATGGCTTCGGTTTGCGGTGGTACTTTGGCTTTGATGGACGCAGGAGTTAAAATTTCGAAACCTGTAGCAGGTATTGCCATGGGACTTATAACCGACGGGGAAAAATTTGCCGTTTTATCGGATATTTTGGGAGATGAAGACCACCTTGGCGATATGGATTTCAAAGTTACGGGAACGGCTGACGGTATTACGGCTTGTCAAATGGATATTAAAGTTGACGGATTGAGTTATGAAGTTCTTGAACAAGCTCTTGAACAAGCAAGAAAAGGAAGAATACATATCCTTGGTGAAATGGCCAAAACCATTAGCGAACCTCGTGAAGATTACAAAGATAATGTTCCCCGTATAGAACAAATTATTGTTGATAAAGAGTTTATCGGTGCCATAATAGGTCCCGGCGGTAAAATAATTCAGGAGTTACAAAAGGAAACCGGAACCGTTATTACGATTACCGAAGAAGGCGAATTCGGAGTGGTTGATATTGTTTCCAATGACAAACAGTCAATTGAAAAGGCAAAAGAACTTATTAAAGGTATTGTGGCTGTTCCGGAAGTCGGAGAAGTTTATATAGGTAAAGTTAAAAACATTGTTCCTTTCGGTGCTTTTGTTGAAATATTACCAGGAAAAGACGGTTTGTTGCACATTTCGGAGATAGATTGGAAAAGAATTGACAAAGTTGAAGATGTTCTTAAAGTAGGCGATAAAGTTAAAGTTAAACTGATTGGTATTGATAGTAAGACCGGAAAATTAAAACTTTCAAGAAAAGTTTTGATTCCGCGACCCGAAAGAAGAGGTCACGACAAAAAGTAGTGCACCTGAAGTTTCCGGATAATCTTTTCTATTAATATCAAACAGTTTACATATGAGACAATTAAAAATCACCAAACAGGTAACTAACCGAAACATAGCCTCTTTAGACAAATACCTTCAAGAGATAGGCAAGGTTGATTTGATAACGGCTGAAGAGGAAGTTGAACTGGCGAGACGTATTAAGCAAGGAGACAAGGTAGCTCTTGAGAAATTGACAAGAGCTAACCTTCGTTTTGTTGTTTCAGTGTCAAAACAATATCAAAACCAAGGATTAAGTTTACCCGACCTTATCAATGAAGGTAATCTGGGCCTCATCAAAGCGGCTCAACGTTTTGACGAAACAAGAGGGTTTAAATTTATTTCATATGCCGTTTGGTGGATAAGGCAGTCTATCATGCAAGCTCTTGCCGAACAATCCAGGATAGTTCGTTTGCCGCTTAATAAAATAGGTTCCATAAACCGTATAAAAAAAGCCGCAGCACGTCTTGAACAGGTTTATGAACGTGAAGCTCATATATCTGAAATAGCAGAAGAATTGGAGATGAGCGAACAGGCGATAAAAGACAGCATGAAAAATGCAGGTCGCCATGTTTCCATGGATGCCCCGCTTCTTCAAGATGAAGATAATAATATGTATGATGTTATTAAAAGTGAAGATAGTGAAACACCGGAAACTCATTTGATGTATGAATCTTTGCAAAAAGAGATTGACAGGGTTGTATCAACACTTCCCGAAAGAGAAGCTTTGATATTAAGAAGATTTTACGGACTTGGCGGTAAAACACCGATGACATTGGAGGAGATTAGTGAGGAATTTGACCTTACACGTGAAAGAGTAAGGCAAATAAAAGAAAAAGCCATTAAAAGATTAAAAAATACCTCAAGAAGTAAAGTGTTAAAGTCATATTTGGGATGATTTTTGATAGAGGTTTTGCGAAAAATATGAATATAAGTTTAACAAAATATTAAATAAATGAGGCAGCTTAAAATCACAAAACAAGTTACCAACAGGGAAACGGCTTCCCTTGATAAATATCTGCATGATATTGGTAAAGAGAGCCTTATAACAGCCGACGAAGAGGTTGAATTGGCAAGACGTATTAAGCAAGGAGATAAAGTTGCTTTGGAAAAGCTAACCAAAGCAAACTTGCGTTTTGTGGTTTCCGTGGCTAAACAGTATCAAAATCAAGGGTTAAGTTTACCCGACCTTATCAATGAAGGTAATCTGGGGCTGATAAAAGCGGCTCAACGTTTTGACGAAACCCGTGGTTTTAAGTTTATTTCTTATGCTGTTTGGTGGATACGTCAGTCAATTTTGCAGGCTTTGGCAGAACAGGCCCGTATTGTTCGTTTGCCTATGAACAAAATTGGCATGACAACAAAAATCAATAATGCTATTGCTTATCTTGAACAAGAATATGAGCGTCCTCCTTCGATACAGGAAATAGCGGAGTACACAAAGTTACCTATTTCCGATATAAAGGAAGCTCTAAAAAACAGCAGCAAACACACATCATTGGATGCTCCTTTGCTTCAGGATGAAGACAGTACGATGATTGACCTAATAAAAGGCGACGATTCGGTAACTCCCGAAACGGGTCTTTTATATGAATCGTTGAGAAAAGAAATAGACAGAGTGATTTCAACCCTATCGCAAAAAGAGCAAGATGTTATCAGGTTGTATTTCGGATTGGACGGTAAACATCCTTTAACTCTTGAAGAAATAGGAGAGAAATTTGATCTTACACGCGAAAGGGTTAGACAAATAAAAGAAAAAGCCATTAGAAGGCTGAAACAAACGTCAAGAAGCAAAATCCTAAAATCTTATTTGGGATAAGAAATCCCATGTTATTAAAATTAAAAAACGGCTCGCAGAAATTTGTGAGCCGTTTTTTTTTTGTTATTAGTATGGAACACTTTATTTTAGGAGTGTCCACCAACTACGATTCTTAAGATTTTTATATTAAGAACAACAAATCTAAAAGCCTGATAAATAATACATCTTCTCCAAAATAATGTCCATTTTGTAGGCATTGGAGGATAAGATTCCAATGAATAGGCTATTGTTCGTTTTGAAGGATTTTGTTTTGTCATGATATTTTTATTTTATTGTTATTCAATTAATTAATAGTGTTTTATTCAGGTAATAGATACCAGAAAGGATAACCTTTGGCTTTATGCAAGAACATATAATGCATGAACCATTTAAGCCAGTGTCCGGCTAATCCCGCTTCGCCAACCGTATATGATAAATCCCTTCCGTATTCCGGATATTTATCCCAATCCTGAACAATCGGGAAAACTGTCATTGTGGCAGCAGCACCGTTAACAAGTCCGTAACCGGCGGAAACGATACATGCAGCACCCATTTTAGCCATGGAGGCTTTGTGCTTCATAAGAGGTTTGCCTTTTTTTATCCAATCGATAATGTTGTCGGCGATAACCTTTCCGATAACCCCCGAAGGCATTCCGGTACGTGGCGGGGCGGGGAAAATAGCAGTGCCGTTAGGACTTTTCATGGGTTTTGAAATAGGGTGAGGAGGTGCAAAAGCAATACCTGCGGCAAAGATATTTTCATAATCGGGATTTTGATAAGTTTCGGGCCAGTCGGAGGCTTTCCATTCCTCAAACGGTTTTGGAGTATAGTCGGCATCAACCACCATAAAACCGTTGGGTTTGAAAAGTTTACTTGTAATATCTTCGCCTTTTTTATCAAAAGCTTTAATGCCTACACCGGAAAATCCGGGTATTAACATTGCAAAGTCATATTCCAAATCTTTATATTCTCCTTCAAGAGTTTCATAATATATTTTTTTCTCATCAACTTTGTAAACACCGGCACGTTTTATCCAGTTAATATCCCTTTCTTTAAGGAATGACTCGGTAAATGTTTTAGTGCTGGTAATATATCCTCCTCTTTTTATATAAGCACCTGCCATACCGAAATCGCCGAGTTCATATTCATTAGAGAGCCAAATTATATCGGCCAAATCCTGGAGTTTTCTTCTTCTGATTTCGTATGCTACATTAAGAATATATTCAAATGCTGCACCTTGACATGTTGCACCCGGATGACCTGTTCCCACAACAAAAGTTTGTTTTTCACCTTTTTCAAGTTTAGCAATGGACTCTTGCAATTTTTTCCATGCTTCCGAAGCATGATCGTAAGAACAAACGGAAACGGTATGTTGTCCCGGACCTAATCCCGGTGTTTTTTCAAAAGCAAGTCTCGGACCTGTGGCATTAATCAAAAAATCATACTCCACTTTTTCCTTTTCACCCGCTTTATTTTGTCCGGTATATTCAATGGTAACATATCCGTTACTTGTGCCGGCGTCACCTTCAGGATGAATTGAAAGTGCTTTTGCTTGCTTATAAATGATACCGGCCTTTTTGTATCTTTTATCAAGAGGGAATCTCACCTGGTCCACGGTCATTCTCCCCACACCCACCCAAATGTTGGAAGGAATCCAATGGTAGTAAGCATTTGGAGTTACCACGATTACATCATGTTTTTTGCCTAGTTTCTTTTTTAACCATGTTGACGCCGTATGTCCTGAAATTCCGGCACCCAGTACAACAATTTTTGCCATAATTAAAGTTTTAATTTGTTATTG
>WFZS01000195.1 GCA_015489465.1 Bacteroidales bacterium
ATGGAGAACAAAGACAAAATAGGTTTGTGGGGTGCGGTTTCCATCGGGATAGGGGGTATGGTTGGCGGAGGTATCTTTGCCGTACTCGGTTTATCGGTTGAACTGGCTAAGGGAGGTACTCCCGTTGCATTTTTATTTGCGGGAATTATTGCGCTTATCACATCATATTCTTATGCCAAACTTTCATTGGTATTTCCCAGTACCGGTGGTACCGTTGACTTTATTAATAACGGTTTCGGTAAAAACATTTTTAGCGGAGGAGTAAATAATTTACTGTGGATAAGTTATGTAATTATGCTTTCTCTTTATGCATCGGCTTTCGGTTCATACGGAGCAAGTATGATAAAGATTACAGGTGACTTCAATGTTGATAAACATATATTACTGACATCTATTATAATTTTCAGTACTTTACTTAATTACATAAGTTTCAAAGCTGTCAGCATTACCGAGTCGTTTGCGGTTTATATAAAGATTTTTATACTTGTAATATTTGTTTTTATAGGTTTTTTCGGACTTATACATAGTCCGCATATTGATCAACTTGCATTGAAAAATTGGGTGGGACCGTTAAAGTTGTTAAGTGGCGGAATGGTTATTTTTGTTGCCTACGAAGGGTTTGAACTTATTGCCAACGCTGTTCCGCATATTAAAAATCCCGAGAAAAACGTAGAGAAATCATATTATTATTCGGTCTTATTTGTGATTTTGCTTTATGTTTCGATTGCGATAGTTACCGTTGGAACCGTTTCATTTGATGAAATTACCAAAGCGCAAGAGTATGTTTTGGCTGTTGCAGCCGAGCCGATGCTTGGTAAAACCGGGTTTTTGATAATAGGAATTACCGCTTTGATTTCAACTTTTTCCGCTATAAATGTCAGTTTATACGGGGGAAGCCGTGTTAACTATCAACTTGCCAAAGAAGACCAACTTTCACATGAATTTACCGCACAATTATGGAATCAACCGGTAGGCTTGTTGGTTACATCTTTACTTACTTTGATATTGGCAAATGCCATTAATTTGGAGAGTATTTCCACATCGGGCAGTGCCGGTTTTTTGTTAATATTCGGGCTTGTTAATCTTGCAAATTTTAAGTTGGCAAAACAACTTAAATCGTCGAAAGCAACAGCATTAATAGGTTTTATTTTATGTATGTCGGCATTGGTAGCTTTGATGATTCAACAGTTTGAAACGAATCCGGAAGGTGCCATTGCCGGATTGGCAATTATTTTTTCAGCGTTTATTATGGAATGGTTGTACAAAATGTCGGAAAAAAAGAAAAAGCGGGAATAATATGTCGCATATTTTAAATAACATATCACCAGACTTTATTAAATTCCTGTTGGTGACAATGTTTTCGTTGATTATAGGACTTGAACAGCGTAGGCAACATGGAAGTGAAGCGGAAGAAAAAACGTTCGGTACCGACAGGACTTTTACTTTTGTGGGCATTCTGGGATTTCTTTTATATGTTATATCCCCCGGAACTTTGATACCGTACGTTTCGGGTGCTGTTATGTTAATGGTGTTTTTGGCGATTTTTTATTTTAAAAAAATTGAAAGTCAAAAAGTTTACGGTATTACATCTTTAATAGTAGTTTTTATAGTTTATTCATTGGGTCCTTTGATTTATATTAAACCGGTTTGGTTTAGTATTTTGGTTGTTACCACTGTCCTTATAATGGTGGAGTTAAAGCCCAAATTCAGGTCATTGTCGGCACGTTTTGATAATGACGAATTCATAATACTTGCAAAATTTCTTTTGATGGCGGGAATTATTTTGCCACTTTTATCAAATAAAGTTATAAGCGATGAAATTCCTATTTCACCTTATAAAGTTTGGTTGGCTGTTGTCGTGGTTTCCGGAATTTCGTATTTGAGTTATTTAATACAAAAATTTATCTTCCCCAAAGGTGGCATTTTAATAACCGGAGTTTTGGGCGGGATGTACAGCAGTACCGCAACAACTGTTGTTTTGGCCCGAAAGAGTAAAAGTAACGATGCGGCTGTAAACATGGTTTCTGCAGGAATTGTATCGGCAACAGGTGTAATGTTTTTGCGGGTGTTGATTCTTGCGTTTGTTTTCAATACCTCGGTTGCAAAAAGTTTGGCGGTACCTCTTATTTCACTTTCGTTATTTACTTTTTTTATTTCGTGGTTAATTTTAAAATTCGGCAAAAAAGGGTCCGATGAAAAAATCGATGATAAAAAAACAAAAAACCCTCTTGAATTTAAAACCGCCGTTTTATTTGCCGTTTTGTTTGTATTTTTTGCCGTACTTACGGAATTTGTAATGAATAATTACGGAACAAAAGGGCTGAATGTTCTTTCGTTAATTGTGGGTGTTACCGATATCGATCCTTTTCTTTTAAGTCTTTTTACCGGAAAATACCAAATAAGCATGGAAGCTTTGGCACATGCAACATTAATTGCAGTTACAAGCAATAATGTCATAAAGTTGGGTTACGGGATATTCTTCGGTGATAAAGGTATTTATAAGTATTTGATATATAGTTTTTTAGCTATTATAATTGTCAGTGCCGGTTTTATAATGTTTTACTGATTTTATTTGAAAAAGTTATTTTTTCCAAAGCCGGAGTAAAAATATTCTGACAATTTGATATATGTAATTAAATGGTATTATTTTTGACGCTTCCAAAATCAAACTAAAATTTATTAAAGAAAGGAGAAAAATTATGTCATTAGTTGGAGTATCAAAATTTGAATCGTTTTTCAGAAAAGCAGGAAGCATGGACGTGGATAAATCGGATATCAAACGTCTATATGATTTTACTAATAATGCAATCTACCGTTTATTAACAGTAGGTATGAAAAATGCAAGTCTTAACGGACGTGATGTTTTGTGGTACACGGACTTGCCAATCACCGAAGGACTTGAAAATTCCATTAAAGAGTTCGAAAAAACAAACGAAGAATTGGAACTTGACGGTATTTTGGAACATATAACAACTTTACCCCCGTTAAAATATGAAGTAGGTGAAGATGTTGAAGAACAATTACCGAAAATTGCCGGAGGTATTGCTATAGCATTGATTAAAAGTTTCAAGATAATCAACCCCACAAAGAAAAATCCTCAAACGGAAGATTGGGAAAAAGCTCAAGCAATTTTTGAAACATTATTATAAAATACCCGACGTTATCAAAAAAGCCGGTGTCTTTACGGATTACCGGCTTTTTTATTTTTATACAAAAGGAGTTTCAAAATCTTTGAAAAAGGGTGCGTTTTTATCTTTTTCCGAAAGTATCGGATTTTTCACACCCCAATCGATGTTTAGGTCAGGGTCGTCCCAACGGATACTTCCTTCCGATTCCTTATTGTAAATGTTTGTGCATTTGTAGAAAAATATTGTGTCATTTTCGAGAGTTAAAAACCCGTGTGCAAATCCCGGTGGTATCCAGTACATAAGTTTATTTGATTCCGAGAGTTTAATGGAATTCCATTGTCCGTATGTTGGTGAAGATTTTCTTAAATCTACCGCAACATCAAGTACGGCACCTTTAATAACTCTTACGAGTTTACCTTGTGCAAACGGTGGTTTTTGAAAATGTAACCCTCTTAATACACCTTTCACCGATTTCGATTCGTTATCCTGAATAAAATTTTGGTCAATGCCGTATTTTAAAAAATCTTCTTTATTATACGATTCAAAAAAATATCCTCTGTTATCTTCAAAAACTCCGGGTTTAATAATTAAAAGGTCGGGTATTCCGGTTTTTATTATTTCCATTTTGTTGCTTTTTTCACAAAATTATTCATTTAACAAATTAACCGTATGGCATGCTACAACACCTGCCGTTTCGGTTCTTAGTCTTGATTTTCCCAAACTTACCGGAATAAATCCTTTCTCTTTTGCCAACTCAACCTCTTCTTCCGAGAAGTCACCTTCGGGTCCTATCAAAATAAAGGCATTTTCACCTTTTGGATAAATCTTTGACAATAATTTTACCACTTCATCATCAATGTAGGCAATATATTTTTTGCCTTCAAAAGGTGTTGAAATAAGCTCTTTGAATTGTGTTAAATTATCAAGTTCCGGCTTTTTGGATTTTAACGATTGTTTTACGGCGGCAACGATAACCCTTTCCAATCTTTCGTTTTTTATTTCTTTTCTCTCGGAATGGAACGAAACGAAAGGCGAAATACGGTCAATGCCTATTTCAGTCGCTTTTTCCAGAAACCACTCAAAACGGTTAATATTTTTTGTGGGAGCTATTCCTATCTGTAAATAAAAATCTCGCTTGTCATTACCTTCGGTTTTTGAAATTATCTCAACAACGGTTCTTTTGGGGTGGTCGTCTATTATCTTGCAAACATAAAAATAACCTTTGCCGTCGGTAAAATGAACGGTGTCACCAATCTTTTTTCTCAAAACACGTATTATGTGTTTGGATTCTTCTTCGGGCAGACGATAATGCTTTCCGGAAATGCCGGGCGCAAAAAAAAGATTATCCATTTATAATAATTTTAATGTCAAAGATAGTAAATATCGTTTGTTGAATGTTATGAGGAAAATATGCTTTAAAACCGGTTATTTTAATTAGACGTAATTATCATCCGGTAGGGAAGTAATAATATTTTATTTGAAAAATATTTGGTTTATATTATAAACAACTTTATATTTGCATCAATAATTAAAATGTCTTACAATGGAAACGGAAAAACTATCACCGGAAAAAAGTCTTGAATTAATAACCCGGGTTATTACCGAGGCGCGCAACAAGTTTGAAG
>WFZS01000196.1 GCA_015489465.1 Bacteroidales bacterium
AATGTAAATTAACTTTAGTGAAAAGATAAAAAATGTTATTAACAGAAAGTTGAAAAAACCAAACTTTGTGTCAACCATATTTATGAATCGACACCGGCAAAACTTTTAACGATTAACTGTTAACTTTTAAACTACTTTGAACAATATTGAACAACGCTGAACAACTCCAAACACCGTATTGAATATATCGAACGCTGAATATCGATTAACGATTTAAGATTGATTGATTGAATGTTTGGATGATTGGAAAATCGTGACGTTGTGACGTTCACACCTTTGACCTTCAGACCTTTGACTTTAGACCTTCCGACCTTACGCCCCGGCTTGTCACGCTGAGTGATGCGACCCCAAGGGAGCATCGTATCGAAGCGTGTGTGGGGAGGCAATTTCCTTACCCTGTCACACGTTCGAGCACCTCAGTGTGACACCCCGCGCGCCGGCAAAACTATTAACGATTAACTGTTAATCTTTTAAACAATCTTCAACAATTCTGAACGACATTAAACGAAGAACAAAATAACTTAACACATCGAAGAAATATATTTTTTATACAGTTCAACGGATTGCTTTGCTTCTTTTACATCATGAACCCTTAAAATATCGGCACCGTTCATCAAAGCAATGGTGTTTAACACCGTCGTACCGTTCAACGCTCCGGCGGGAAGAGTCCCCAAAACTTTATTTATCATTGATTTTCGCGAGATACCAGCCAATACGGGATATCCATACGCTTTTATCTCTCCCAGCGATTTTAGAAGCACGTAGTTACAATCCAAGGACTTTCCGAAACCGAAACCCGGATCAAGGATAACTTTATCAAATCCAAGCTCTTTCAGTTTACCCAATCGTTCCTCGAAAAATTCCTTAACAACATCAGCAATATTTTTTTCAACGGGGTTTTTCTGCATGTTTTCAGGTTTACCTTTAATATGCATCATAATATACGGCACATCAAGACCGGCAACGGTTTTGAACATCTCATCATCAAACGTACCCCCGGAAATGTCATTAATAATTCCCGCTCCTTCATTGATTGCAGCACGTGCAACTTCCGCCCTGAAAGTATCAACGGATATACAAATTTGAGGGAATTCTTTTTTTATTGATTTAACCGCATTTATCACCCTCTTCATCTCCTCTTTTTCGTCCACGAATTTTGCTCCGGGTCTTGTTGACATTCCGCCTACATCCACAATAGCTGCACCATCATTAATCATCATATCAACGGAATTCAAAACAGCTTTTTCAGTAAGATGTTTTCCCCCGTCGTAAAAAGAATCCGGCGTAACATTAAGTATCCCCATTATTAACGGCTCGTCAAACTTCATCAAATCGCCGTTACATTTTATACGGTTATTGCCGTTTGTATTAATTAGTTTATTTTTACGGTTCATTTTAAAACTTTTTACAGGACAAAGTTAACCATTAAGAATCATTATAATGGAAAAAACCAAACAGCAATTCGAACAGGTTATCGACAAATGCAGAAAAGTATTTACCGACAAGCAAAAAGATTACGGAACGGCATGGCGGATACTTCGTCCCACAAGTCTTACCGACCAGATTTATATAAAAGCCAACAGGATAAGAAGCATTGAAGAAAAGGGTGTTCAAAAGGTTGAGGAAGGTAAAATTCCCGAATTTATCGGTATTGTAAACTATTCGGTTATGGCTCTTATCCAGTTGGAGTTGGGGGCTTCAAAATGTCCCGATTTATCAAATGAAGAAGCTCTGAAACTTTACAACAAACACATCTACGAATCCCGCGATTTGATGTTCAACAAAAACCATGATTACGGAGAAGCGTGGCGTAATATGAGAGTTTCATCGCTTACCGATATAATCTTAATGAAACTTTTGAGGATTAAACAGATAGAAGATAATCAAGGGAAAACTTTTGTTTCGGAAGGTCTTGATGCAAACTATCAGGATATAATAAACTACTCGCTGTTTGCACTCATAAAACTTATCTTGGAAAATGAAAAATAGCGACACCGGGAAAGAAAACGCTTTCATTAAATTTATAAGAATTCTTCTCGGTCTTACATTTATTTTTTCATCAACTGTAAAAGGTATCGATCCTGTCGGTACTTCATACAGGGTTGAAGATTACCTCTTGGCATACGGACTAACGGGGTTAACATCGTTAAGTTTAGCCATTGCAATTTTAGTTATAACATCGGAGTTTATTTTGGGTTTTGCCCTGCTTTTCAAACTAAAATACAAAACCGCATTACGATTTACATTGTTGCTAATGCTGTTTTTTACGGTAGTAACATGGTTTGATGCAAAATATAACCTTGTTCCCGATTGCGGTTGTTTCGGAGATGCCGTAAAACTTTCGAACCAAGCGACATTTTATAAAAATATCGTGCTGTTGGTAATGACTCTATTGCTGCTTGTTGTCAAAAAGGGAAAAACAAACCGCTTACCCTCGCTTATACAATACCTTATACTTCTTATTGCCTCCGTTCTTTTCGTAACATTTGAACTTTACAATTACAATCACCTGCCCGTTTATGATTTCAGAGATTGGAAAACCGGCAAGGATATGAAGGTTAAAAACCTTGACAAGGAAAAGATCTATTTAACGTATAAAAACAAAAAAACAGGCGAGGAAAAAGAATATCTTTCCCCCAATTACCCTTGGCAAGATTCCGCTTGGCGTGCCGATTGGACCTTTGTAGGCAAAAGAATAGATGACTCGCAAGTTATAAAACCCCACAAGCTTGCCATAGAAGATAAACAAGGCAACGATGTAACGAAACAAGTGATTGAAAATCCGGGGTTTCAGATTGTTATAATTTCGTACGATCTGACTGAAACAAACGGTGAAGGTATGATTAAAGCTACGGAACTTTACGATTCCGGAAAATTGAAAAATGTTTATTATGCACTTATAACTGCTACCGAACCTAACGAAGTTGAAAAGTTTAAAAAACTTTACGATATTAACTTTCCGGTATATTTTGCCGACGAAACCGAACTCAAATCCGTTATCAGGTCAAACCCCGGAATGATACTTCTGCATAACGGAGTTATATTAAAAAAATGGCATTTCAACGATTTTCCGGACGTAACGGAAATTAAAAAATTAATAACCCGTTAATACAATGTGGGCTTACTTTACAAGAAAAATACTATATGGTTTTTTAGTGCTTTGGGGAGTAATTACCATTGTATTTTTCCTGTTTAACATATTGCCCGGCGACCCTTCGCGGATGCTGTTGGGACAACGGTCGGACATAGCGTCGGTTGAGGCCATTAAAAAAGATTTGGGGTTGGATAAACCGGTATATCTTCAATATCTTAATTTCTTAAACGACATCTCCCCTATCTCGTTACATAATATTAAAAACAAAGAAAGCTATTGGTACTTTGACAAAAGCAAATACCGAAACGGCAAAATAATTCTCAGATTCGGAAAAACGGGTTTGGTATTAAAAAAACCGTATTTGCGCCGTTCGTACCAAAGTAAGAGGGAAGTTTCGGATATAATAGCCGAAGCCTTCCCAAAAACCCTTTTGCTGGCATCAACATCCATTCTTTTGGCAATGCTTCTGGGTGTAGTGCTGGGTATTATCTCGGCTTTGAAAAAGGATAAGCCGGTTGACAGGTTTTTGATGGTTTTTTCCTCTTTGGGAATGTCTGTTCCTTCGTTTTTTTCGGCTATTTTGATGGCGTGGCTTTTTGCTTTTGTACTTGGCAAATACACCGGCTTACCGATGTTCGGAAGTCTTTATTCCGTTGACGATTATACAGGTGAGGTTTATATAAATTTAAAAAACCTGATACTTCCGGCAGTAACATTGGGAATAAGACCGCTGGCAATCGTTATCAGTTTAACACGCAGTTCGTTGTTGGACGTTTTATCACAAGATTTTATAAGAACAGCCTACGCTAAAGGATTGAGTAAAAAAGCCATAATTTTCAAACATGCTCTCCGTAATGCTTTAAATCCGGTAATTACTGCCATTTCGGGATGGTTTGCCTCGTTGATGGCAGGTGCCGTTTTTGTGGAATATGTTTTCGACTGGAAAGGTATTGGTGTAGTAATTGTCGATGC
This sequence comes from Bacteroidales bacterium, assembly GCA_015489465.1. Lineage (GTDB taxonomy): Bacteria > Bacteroidota > Bacteroidia > Bacteroidales > F082 > B16-G9. The sequence goes on from WFZS01000196.1 coordinate 4,067, forward strand.
TCTCGAAAAATACGATTTACCGGTAATTATGGGTTCCGTTTTATTCATTTCGGTGGTATTGATTATAGTAAATATCCTGGTGGATTTAACTTATGCAATATTAGACCCACGTGTTAGTTACAGGTAAATCAATCTAAAAAACTTAAACCAATATTTGAAAATAATAAAGCCGTTTAAATATCAATATAAGGCGCAAAGCAATATTAACCTTCCTACTTTGCCAGATGAAAAGCAAGTTTAATTCCTTCAACAGCCATACCGGTTCCTATTATAGCCAAAATCAATCCCATAAGTTTATTGATAACAATCAACATACTTTTACCGAGTCTGTCAACAAGTTTGCTGCCGTAAACAAACATAACGTAAGTCATAAAAGTAAGAATCCCGAACATAACTATAACAATAACAACCCTGACAGGTGAACTGTGGGACGAAAAGTTCATTGCCGTAACTATTGTTCCCGGTCCGGCAAGGATGGGAATAGCCAACGGAGAAATGGCAATATCATCTTGAGGTGCAGGTGTTATGGTTTTGCCATGATAATCGGATTTATTGCGCGACCGCAACATATCCAAACCGACAACAAAAACCAAATAACCGCCTGTTATCTTAAAAGCAGCTATGGAAATACCGAAAAGGTCGAAAATCAGCCTTCCGAATAATACAAATGATAAAACAATTAGAAAAGCTGCTATAGTCGCTTTACGTGCAACGGCTTTTTTATATTGTTCTTCAACATCACCGATAAGTCCCCAAAATATCGGTGCATTGGCAATAGGGTTCATAATGGCAAAAAAGCCCGTAAAAACCATTATGGCAAAAGAAACAAGTCCGGTTTCCATGAAGACATCTTTTTAATATTGCTAAATTAAAAAAATAAAAACTTATAAAAAGTTTATTAAGACCTAAAAGAAAAATCGCAAAGGTCAAAATTTGGTATTTTTACAAAAAATTTAATAATGAACAAGACAAACAGGCAGATTTTTCTTGAAAATATGGGACTACCTTCCATAGATCCCAATGCGTTGGAAATTATTAAAGCCAGAGGTATTTATCTTTATACTGACAACGGAGATGTGTATATTGATTTGGTTTCGGGGGTATCGGTAAGTAATGTGGGACATCTCAATCCCAAAGTTGTAAAAGCTTTAAAAAAACAAGCCGGCGAATATATGCACCTTATGGTTTACGGAAAATACATCCAATCGCCACAAGTAAAATTTGCCAAACTTTTAACGGATAATCTTCCCGACAAATTAAACTCCGTATTTTATGTCAATTCGGGTAGCGAAGCCATAGAAGGAGCTTTAAAACTTGCAAAAAGAATAACCGGCAGATACGAAATAATATCCTTTAAAAATGCATACCACGGCAGTACCCACGGGGCTTTGAGTGTTCTGGGAAATGAAGAAATGAAATACGCTTTCCGTCCGTTGTTACCGGGAATAAAATTTCTTGATTTCAATAATTTCGAACAACTTGAACAAATTACGGAAAAAACCGCCTGTGTTGTAATAGAACCCGTACAAGCGGAAGCGGGAATAATACTCCCTGAAAAAAATTACCTGAAAGCTTTAAGAAAAAAATGTGATAAAACAGGTACCGTATTGATTTTTGACGAAGTACAGATGGGGTTTGGGAGGACGGGAAAGCTGTTCGCTTTTCAAAAATACGGCGTTGTACCGGATATCCTGTGCATAGCAAAAGGTATGGGAGGCGGCATGCCCATAGGAGCTTTTGTTTCCTCAAAAGAGAACATGCACAAGCTGACTTTTAATCCTCCCCTGGGACATATTACTACTTTTGGAGGTCACCCCGTATCGGCAGCTGCCGCACTTGCCAGCTTAAATATTATTTTAAGAAAAAATCTCCCGAAAAAGGCGGAAAGAAAAGGTAAGAAAATTAAAAAAGCCATTGAAAACCACCCGGTAGTCAGGGAGGTACGACAGACGGGATTGATGCTTGGAGTTGAACTTAAAGAGGGTTATCCCGTTGAAGAGACGGTTGATATACTTAAAAACAACAAACTTATTGTAGATCAATTTTTGTTTAACGACAGAAGTTTCAGAATAGCACCCCCATTAACAATAACCGGAAAAGAAATTAACCTTATTATAAAACTAGTACTAAAATCACTTGACGAACTTTACGAAAAATCAAAATCATGGGAAAAATCCACATCATAATATTACTGACTTTAACTTATTTTACTTCATTAGGACAGGTTACCATAACGGTACCGGCGGAATTTGAAAAAAACGAAAGCCTTTTACTGGCTTGGCCTTATGATAACAATACCGATACTGTCATTGCGTATATATCGAGTGTCGCATCGTCATACGGCACCGTAAATATTTTGTATAATGAGGATGCCGACACAAACAGTATGATCAATTTTCTTTCAAATACAGGCAACTACAATTCCGCTATAAGATTTATAAAAGCTCCCCACCACTCTTTTGAAATAAGAAAAACAGGACCGGTAACGGGATATGGTATTTTCAATAACAATATGGAGCTATTTTTCGGCGACCCAGTAATTAATGGTCAACCCGTTGACGATTCATTACCTTATATGTTAAGTAACGATTTAAACGTTAATTACAATGCATTCGACCTTGTTTTTAATCCTTCCGAAATTATAACCGACGGCGATTTAAACGGTTTCGCTTCATCTGAAATATTGGAGCAAAATCCGGAATTGAGCCAAGATGAAGTTTTGATGAAACTGCAACAATATTATAACATTGATAATTTCATTTTTCTTGACCTGCCGGAATCTTTAAAAAGCGTAAAAGAAAATATTAAAGAGTTCATAAACTTTCTTGACTACGAAACCGTGGTGATAACGCGTGTTCCGCAAACTTCAACTGCTTACGACTCCGTTGAAGCCATAGTACAAAAGGTTTCTTCGACACTTACCGCATTTTCCTCTCCGTTTAAAATAATAAGGGTTGATGCCGCTCCGTCTTCCGATAACGGCAATGTTTATAAATCGTACACAGGTTCATTAATGTTCAACGGATTGTTGGTAATTCCTTCATACGGAAAATCTCAATACGACTCTAACGCTTACCGGCTTTATAAAGAAAATACCTATGGCTGCGATATTGAGATGATAAATATGCATAATTATGAAAATCAAGGATACTCCGTTAGCACAATTACCAAAGAAATACCTCAACGAAAATTTTTGAGAATTAATCACAAAAAAATAGAAGGAGAAAACGAATACGAGGGCAGCGATGTGGTAATACAATGTTTGACATCCTCTTCCGAACCGGTTGATAAAATGTGGCTCTACTACAAATTAAATTCCGACACTTCTTTTACCAAAACAACCGTTTATCTGGTGTGTCCCCAACATTACGGAGTCATACCGGGAGTTTCCGAAAGGGATACGGTGCATTATTACCTCGAAGCCATTACACAATCGGGTTACAGCGTTACATATCCTGTTTCAGCACCAAAAGGATATTTTACCTTTTGGTTCAATACTTCATCAAAAATAAAGGAACATAACAATAATAAGAGAATAAAACTGTTCCCCAACCCTGCAAAAAATTTTATCATAACAAAATATAAAGGGGTTTTCATGATAAGAGATATTACGGGGAATATCGTTAAAAAAGGCATTTCAAAAGGCAACATAGATTTAACTAACATAACACCCGGTGTTTATATATTTACAACACAATACGGCGAATCAATAAAGTTTATAAAAGAGTAATAATAAAATGCCTTTGTATAAATTACCGAAAGAACCTGTTTTTCCGGAGCCTGAAGAGGCTTTGGAAGGAGGTCTTTTGGCAATTGGCGGCGACCTTTGTCCGGAAAGATTGTTAAACGCATATGCAAGCGGGATTTTCCCCTGGTATTCTGAAAAAGACCCTATTATGTGGTGGTCACCCGACCCGAGAATGGTTCTTTTCCCGCACAAATTCAAAAGGCATAAAAATTTAAGACGAACTGTCAACAAAGGTATTTTTAAAGTTACAATAGACAGCGCTTTTGACGAAGTTATTGAAAATTGTGCGGAGTTACGTAAAAATCAAGATGAAGGGACATGGATAACGGATGATATGAAAAACGCATATAAGGAGTTACACAAAATGGGATTTGCACACTCCGTTGAAACATGGAAAGATACGGAACTTGTAGGAGGATTATACGGAGTATCACTGGGCGGGACGTTTTTCGGAGAATCTATGTTTCATAAAGTTAGCGACGCCTCCAAAGTTGCTTTATGGCACTTGGTGGACCTGTTGATAAAATGGGATTTCGATATGATAGATGCACAGCAAGAAACCCCTCACCTTAAAAGCTTGGGAGCCGAAGCGATAGAAAGGAAAAAATTTTTAACTTTGCTTAAACAGAGTATGGAGAAGCCCACATTAAGAGGCAAATGGGAAATTTCTTGACGCACTGTTTTAAAAAATTTATTTATGAAAGATGATAAGAAGAAGTTTATGAAACTCGCCATTGAATTGGCGGAACATAATTTAAAAACAAACGAGGGAGGTCCTTTCGGCGCGGTAATTGTCAAAGACGGAAATATAATAGGAAAAGGAGGCAATAAAGTAACTTCAAGTAATGATCCTACGGCACATGCTGAAATTGTTGCCATACGTGAAGCGGCAAAAAACCTTGGCACTTTCGACCTTTCCGAATGTGAAATTTATACAAGTTGCGAACCTTGTCCCATGTGCCTGGGAGCAATATATTGGGCAAGAATAGATAAATTATATTACGCCGCCACAAAAGATGATGCGGCAAAAGCCGATTTTGACGACTCTTTCATTTATGAAGAATTTTCAAAACCGAAAAATCAAAGAAAACTGCAATCGGTTCAGTTAATGAGAGAAGAGGCAGTCAAGGTTTTTGAAGAATGGATTAAAAAAGAGGATAAAATTCCTTATTAAAGTTTTTCATTTCTTAAGCCTTAATGAATAACAACATAAATATTGCTGCGGAATTATTAAAAAATTCACGCTACACCACTGCTTTTACCGGTGCCGGAATTTCCGTTGAAAGCGGAATTCCTCCTTTCCGTGGCGAGACGGGTTTGTGGAGTAAATACAACCCCATTGTGTTAGACATTAACTATTTCCATTCACATCCCAAAGAATCGTGGAACGTTATAAAAGAGATATTTTACGATTTCTTCGGTAAAGCAAAACCCAATGATGCACATTACGTGTTGGCGAGAATGGAAAAAGCCGGACTTTTGAAAAATATAATTACTCAAAATATCGACAACCTGCATCAAGAAGCCGGAAGTAAGGAAGTTTATGAATTTCACGGTAACTCAAGGGATTTGATTTGTACAAAATGCGGAAAACGATATACCGTTGAGCAGGTAAATTTCGAAAAATTGCCCTTAACCTGTGAGGATTGCGGCGGTCTTGTAAAACCCGATTTTATTTTCTTCGGAGAAGGAATTCCTCCTTTGGCATATCAAAAATCGTTGGAAGCTGCGGAAAAAGCCGATGTCTTTTTAGTTATCGGAACAACAGGTGAAATAATGCCGGCAAGTCAAATACCGGTTATGGCAAAAAACAACGGGGCCAAAATAATAGAAGTTAACGTTGAGCCTTCCAATTATACAAACGGTATAACGGACATTTTTCTTAAAGGTAAGGCAACAGAGGTTATGAATAAATTAGCCTCGAAACTGGGAATTTAATTTACACCGAAAATAAAAAAGCATTCATTATGAATATGAAAATTCGAATATTTACTGTTTTTGTCCTGACTTTATTAGTTATTAACGGATATTCGCAAAACAATATAATAACAGATAATCCGGGGTTTGAGAACAACACAAACGGTTGGTACACCACCGGAAATACGGAACTGACACACATAACTCAAGGGGCTGAAACACCGGGAGCCGCTAAAGTTACCGTGATTTCAACCAACGGTAATTTTAACAATGCAAAATTCAAGTCATCAGAAATTACAATTCCTCAAGAAAATAAAAACAGACTTAATTTCCTGACATTTTATGTAAAAACCACAGGTAACATCTCAAAAACACTGAAAATTTTTGTTCGAATAACAAACGGTTACTCGGGTAATTACATTCAAAAATCGAGATCATATTCGGTAGTACCCGGCGATTTTAAAGAAATAACTTTCCCTGTTTTTTTCAAACCGGAGGATAATGCTTTAACCTTGGAAATTCAAATCGGTGAATACACCGGCGATTATATCTTTGACGATTTTAAACTGTTTTATCAAGAAATAGACCTTTCACAATGCAATCAATTCGGCGAATGGAAACCGAAAGAATTAACAATACCCGAAAATATTGAATGGAAAAGTTTACCCGAAGGTGAATGTAGCAACAAAGTAACCATTGACAAAAATACCGTTATAGCTCCTGTGTTACACGAACAGTTGGGTGTTAATTCAAATTTCAGAAGTAAAAACACAATTTTAACAAGATTAAATTTATACGGAGAATTCGGAGCTTTCAGGTTTCCTGCCGGTTCGGGGTCAAATCAATATTTCTGGGACGGAAATATACCCGACACTTTCCTGATTGATTTTAATGCGTATAGCGGTACTTCACCTAATTTCCTGGATATAAATCATTTTTTACAATTCAAAGATAGCCTCAACGGTGAACCGACCATAGTGATAAATTACTTTTACGCACGTTACGGATACACTCCCGAAGGTACCCGTGATGCCCGCGTTAAACAAGCTGCGGAATATGCAGCCGCCTGGGTTCATTACTACAATATCGAACACAATGCCAATATTAAATACTGGGAAATAGGTAATGAATGTTACGGACCGTGGGAAACAGGATACGACGTTAACGGAAGTATCGTAACAGGGAAAGAATACGGTGAAGACTTTTGTGTGTTTGCCGAAAAAATGAAAGCGGTAGATTCAACAATAAAAATAGGTGCTGTTTTAGGCTCGGATTATTATGACTGGAATGCACAGGTATTGGAAGCTGCAAAAAATTCCATTGATTTCCTCATCATACACCAATATTATAACAACATATCAAATGTAAATGAAGTAAATGAAGATTTGTCAACAACGGATAATAACCTTAAAGCCTTTCAATTTTTTGTAAGCAAATATACCGGAAAACCCGCCGGTTCCATTCCCGTGGCTTTTACCGAGTATAATTCACAGGGATATCATACAACTACAATGCAAAACGGGCTTTTCATCGCTGACTTTTTAGGAAACCTAATAAAAGACAGGGTATCACTTTCAACGATATGGGTTAACGAATGGGGTATTAACGGAAACGAAACCCATGGAATAATTTCACGTGGCGACCCCGACCAGCCGGATTATACGGCCAGACCATCGTACACACCATATTACTACTACGGTAAATGTTTCGGCGATAAAATGATAAAAGCTACGGTGTCGGGCAATAAAAACTTAAAGGCTTATGCTTCCACTTTTTCAAAAGGAGAAATAGGGTTAGCCATTTTCAACTATTCGGGTCTGGAACAAAAAATTGCCATCGATTACGGATTTGACAATAATGAAACGGACACGGTATATTATTATACAGTAAATGCAGACAACATAAATGAAGGTAATAAAAAGTTTTACGTTAACGGTTTTACGGGAAATACCCCCGGAGGAGGACCGGTAAACCTTGATGAAGTTCCGGCTTTTGCAGCTACAATTAATCAAAACAGTTATTTTATAGCTCCGAGACATTCGGTAACATATATGATTGTTGCCAAAAAAGACAGCACATCAGGGTTAATTGAAAATTATTCACAACAAAATTTTATTCTGTTTCCGAATCCTGCTACCGGTAAGATTCAACTGAAAAGTGATGAGCCGGTTAACGGTAACTACAAAATATTTGATGAATCCGGAAAGGACATAACGGCATTAACATTTACGGATAAGATATCCTCAAACGATGTTATCATTTACATAGAAAAATTACACCCGGGAATTTACTTTTTGCAAAATAACGGGCAAATAATAAAATTCGTCAAGAAATAAAAACAGTGTCAATTCAACATCAACGGTTTGACGTATTTTTCAATATCGTTAACGGTTATTTTCTTGTTGCTTAAAATAACAAGACGTTCCACAACATTTCTCAGTTCCCTGATATTACCGCTCCAGTAAAAATTTTTAAGCATTTCAACGGCATCATCGGTAATAGTTACGGGAGCTCGTCCGTGTTCGGCACAAATCAGGGATATAAAATGTGATACCAATAAAGGAATGTCTTCCTTACGTTCACGCAAAGGCGGCACGTTTATAATTATAACACTTAATCTGTGATAAAGATCTTCACGGAATTTTCCCTTTTTTATCTCTTCTTTCAAATCCTTATTGGTAGCGGCTATTACCCTGACGTCAACCGGAATCTCCTTTTCACCTCCCACACGTGTTATTTTGTTTTCTTGCAAAGCCCTTAACACTTTTGCCTGAGCGGAAAGGCTCATATCACCGATTTCGTCAAGAAACAATGTTCCTCCGTTGGCAAGTTCAAAATCACCTTTACGCATTTTATGTGCCGAAGTAAAAGAGCCTTTTTCATGTCCGAAAAGCTGACTTTCGATAAGTTCGGAAGGTATTGCAGCACAGTTAACTTCAACGAAAGGAGCATGCGACCTGTTACTTTTTTCGTGAAGTTGTCTTGCGACAAGCTCCTTGCCCGTGCCGTTTTCTCCCGTAATCAACACCCTGGCATTTGTAGGTGCAACCTTATCAATCATTTCTTTTACTTGCCGGATTGCAGGCGAATCACCCACAATCTCATATTTTTTATCAACTTCTTTTTTAAGTTGGCGTGTTTTTACAACAAGATTCTTTTTGTCAACGGCATTTCTTATGGTTATCAATAGCCTGTTTAAATCGGGAGGCTTGACAATAAAATCGTATGCTCCTTTTTTAATGCAATCCACAGCCGTTTCAATAGTACCATGACCTGAAATCATTATTACCGGTGTATCGGTCATTGAAACAATCTTGTCCAACACTTCAACACCATCCATCTCCGGCATTTTTATATCCAACAAAATGACGTCATAATTTTCTTCCTTAACCTTTTCCAAAGCTTTAACGCCATTTTCAGCCGTATCTACCGTGTAACCCTCGTTTTCAAGTATTTCTTTAAGTATCCTTCTGATACTGGCTTCATCGTCAACTACAAGAATTTTTGCCATATTTTTAATTTTTTGTAAAAATAGCAATTAAAACAAATGCAATACTCGGTAATAACACTTATTAAATTTTCAGTAATGAGTTGAAACCGTTGTCTGAAAGTTTTATTATTTCTTAAATTATTTCAATTAATTTTACCGTAAAATAAGATAAAATGAAGTTCAAAATCATTAATATATTTTTACTTTTTTCCATTTTATTAAAATCATTAACAAACTATGCCCAGAAAGTTGAAACCTATCCGTTTCCATGGGCCGGAGGGATGAACTCGGTTCAATTCGGTGAAGTTGATATCAACCTGGACGGCATTAAGGATCTTGTTGTTTTTGACAGGCAAGGCAACCGTTTAATGCCTTTTATTAACGGAGGTACAGCTAACAAGATAGATTATTCATATGCCCCCGAATATGCCGGCAACTTCCCCAAACTTTACGATTGGGCGATATTTAAAGATTACAATAACGACGGAAAAGTTGACATCTTTACCTATTCACCGGGCTGGGCCGGAATGATGGTTTACAAAAACATTTCCACTTCATCTTTAAAATTCAAATTGGAAGTGTATCCTTATTTGACTTCAGTTTACGGACAATCGGAAGTAAATATTTTGGTAACATATGCCGATTATCCGGGTATTGCAGACCTGGATAACGACGGCGATTTGGATATTCTAACATTTTGGGGATTGGGTTCTTTTGTGGAAATGCATAAAAACATGTCAATGGAAACTTACGGAACACCGGATTCACTGCTTTATCGACACACCGAAACTTGCTGGGGAAAATTTGCAGAGAGCGACGAGTCAAACGCACTTTTTCTGGATACTTGTATTAATAAAAACTGTTCAAAAGCACCTTTTAATTTAAAACATGACAGACATACGGGTTCAACCTTTTTGATGTTGGATTTAGACAATGACGGCGACAAAGACTTGCTATTGGGAGATGTTGATTATCCGCAAATCAACGCTTTAATCAACGGCGGCACTCCTCAAGAAGCCGTCATTACGGAAATAGACACCGTTTTTCCGGACGGAACAAAACCCGTCAGACTTTTCTCGATGCCTGCAGCGGCATTCATAGACGTAAATAATGACGGATTGAACGACCTTTTGGTAGCACCTTTTGATCCTTCGCCTTTTATATCAAAAAATATCAACAATGTTTATCTGTACTTAAATTCCGGGACTAACAGCAGTCCGGTTTTTACTTTTAAAACCTCATCTTTTCTTCAGTCGGGTATGATTGACGTGGGTTCGGGAGCAGCCCCTATATTATATGATTACAACGGTGACGGGCTCAAAGACTTGTTTATAGGTAATTACGGTTACTACAAAAGGTCGTATTACGATGAGCATTATACTTTGCATACCGATTATAAAAGCACAATAAAATATTTCAATAACACAGGTACTAACGAAAATCCCGTTTTTAAACCCGTGGATTCTGATTTCGGGGGTTTTTTATTGAAAGACACTACATTTCTCGGTCTTTTTCCAACATTAGGAGATATTGATGGTGACGGAAAGCCGGAGATGATTTCGGGAAACAATTACGGAACTTTAATACTTATTAAAAAGGCAGACAACGGCGAGGTTGTTTTAAATTACGATTACGCGGATATAGATGTAGGCGAATACAGCACTCCTCAGCTGTTTGATCTTGACAAAGACGGACTTTTGGACCTTGTCATAGGTAATAAGTCGGGGAAGTTAAGTTATTACAAGAATGAAGGAACCGCTAACGCACCTCAGTTCACATTAATAACCGATACTTTGGGCGGAGTGGATGTTACCGATTACAACATTTCGTGGTATGGGTACAGCACACCTTGTTTTTACAGGAAAAGCAACGGCGAAACGGTTTTGGCGGTAGGTTCGGAACAGGGTAAAATTTTTCTTTTTAAAAATATTGACAATAACCTTAACGGCATATTTGAAGAAGACTCCTCATGGAAAGAACTTTTGGGAATAGAAAGCTTTGACAGTAACAGGGGTTACAGAACTGCCGGTTCTTTGGCAGACGTGGATAATGACGGTTATCCTGAACTTGTTACGGGTAATTTTAGCGGTGGGGTTGAATTTTACGGAAGTAATCCGGAGGTATTAATATCAGTAAAAAAAATCCCTGAAAAAGTAAAAAAACTGAAAGTATTCCCCAATCCTGCCGGTGATGTACTGAAAATATCGTTAAACAACCCTGTTGAAAACGGTATTTTAAATGTTCTTTCCATTGACGGAAAAACTTTGATAACAAAACATATTACCAACCGGAAAGGCACTTTAAATTTGGACGTGCATAACCTTAATAATGGTTTTTATATCCTTAAAATAACTGAAAACAAATCTGTAAAAACAACAAAGTTTATGGTGAAGAGGTAAACATTTCCCCTATTTATAATAAATTTGATTTCCGATTATTAGTAAAGTTTCAACAGATGAAAACAAAATCTTTTCTTGCAATTTTATTGTTGTTATTAATAACAGCATACGGTTACAGCCAAAACACCAAACACCCTGTTTGTTCCGATTATCACGAACTTAGGAGTGGATTGAATAATTCGTATTTTAAATTTAAGAATGATAAAAAAGGCACGGTCGCTTTTTTGGGCGGTTCCATAACATATAATCCCGGGTGGAGGGACAGTATCTGTAACTATTTAAAAGATAAATTCCCCGAAACGAAATTCACCTTTATCACAGCAGGTATCCCCTCTTTCGGTTCTACTGAAAACGCTTTCAGGCTTTACAGGGATGTTTTGTCAAAAGGTAAAGTTGACTTGTTATTTGTGGAGTCAGCGGTAAATGATGCCGGAAAAAACAGACCCGAAAAAGAGATAGAACGTTCAATGGAGGGAATTGTTCGTCATGCCCTTAACACAAACCCTGCAATGGATATTGTTTTTATGTATTTTGTCGATCCCATAAAAATCAAAGCCTACAATTCAGGGAAAATACCCGAGACAATAAGAATTCATGAAAAAGTTGCAAAATATTACAATATCCCCGTAATCAACCTTGCCAAAGAAGTAACCGACAGAATAAATGCAGGTGAATTTACATGGAAAGACGATTTTAAGGATTTACACCCGTCACCTTTCGGACAAGGCATTTATGCACGTTCGATGAGAACGTTTCTTGAAAATGCATTTGCTATGGCAAGCAAAAACAATGTCCAATATAAAAACCGGAAATTACCTCCTGCACTTGATAAATATTGTTATGATAACGGTATATTAATTCCCGCATCTGAAATAAAACCTGTAAAAGGGTGGAAATATTATAAAATTTGGGAACCGCCCATGAAAGCCCGCACAAGGGCCAACTATACAAAAGTCCCAATGCTTGTCGGGGAATATCCCGCCAAACCCGTAAAATTTGAATTTTCGGGAACAGCAGTGGGTATTGCAGTTGCGGCGGGACCGGATGCCGGAATTATCAAATACCGCATCGACAAAGGCAAATGGAAAACAAAGGACTTGTTTACAAGATTCAGCAAGATATATTACTTACCTTGGTATTACATGCTGGATGACGAATTATCGCCGGGAAAACATACCGTTGAAATAAAACTCTCACGCAAAACCAACAAACAAAGTAAAGGCAGAAAATGTGTTATGCGTTATATGTTTGTCAACAAAGATTAACGGATATTTAGCATATTTTGAACATAAGGGGTAACGCCGGAGAAGAAAAATTCAACGGCAATTACCATAACAATCAACCCCATAAGCTTGGTCATTATTTTTATTCCTTTATCACCTATAAACTTAATAATGCCCGAAGCTCCCAACAGCGTAACCAAAACCGTTGCCGTTACCAAAATAATGGAAATCACTACATCCGTTTTCGTTGCAATGTCTTTTGCCTCGCCCATTAGCACAATTGCATTGGTAATTGCCCCCGGACCCGTAATCATCGGGATACCCAAAGGAGTAATTGATATATCGTCAACATATTCCTCAACTTCGTCTTCACTGACTTTTATCCTCGAAAGCCTAGCGTTAAGCATATCGTAACCCACAAAAAAGAATATAATCCCACCAACCACTTTTAAACCGGCAACGGAAATACCGAAAAAATCAAATAAATATTTCCCTACAAAAGCAAACATTAACAATGTTACCGTTGCCGTTAAAGTGGCTTTTATTGCTGTTTTGTTCCGTTCTTTTTTCGATAACGACGATGTCATTGTAAGATACACCGGCATTATACCCAACGGGTTAACAAGGGTAAAAAACGAAGTGAAATAAAGAATTATTAAAGTGACGTTATCCATATTTTTTTTACAATTCGCTTATTTTTTGTTCAACAACATCCATAATGGCATTACGGCATTCACGGGTTTTTTCCATTATTTGCTCACCTTCCCTAATAAGTTTTTCCGTAAACGCTTTATCTTTAATTCCTTGTGCATTTATTTTTACGTTAAGGTAAGCTCCCTCAACGGCCGTTAACGCACATAATGCTCCGACTCCGGCATCAGACACCGAATTCGGATTACCGTTCTCTGCCATGGCACGCATTACGTTTAACGACTCATAAGCGGTTTTCATAACCTTAAAAGGAATTTCCATAGCATATTTCGAAGCTTCTTCTATGGCTTCGGCTCTTACTTTTTTCTCTTCTTCCGTTTTCTTAGGAAGACCGAATGCTTCCATTATTTTGTTAAACGCCCTGGTATCTTCGTCAACCAAACGTAATAACTCGTCTTTATACTTTTGACCTCTTTCGGCAACATCGCTGAACTCTTCCCAACGGTCGTCCCACCCTCTTTTGTGTGAAGAAAGGTTGGCAACCATTGCTCCCAAGGAAACTCCCAATGCTCCAACATAAGCGGCAACCGAACCGCCACCCGGTGCGGGAGCCTCCGAAGCGGTTACATCGGCAAATTTCTCGGCGGTAAGGTCAATAAGTTTTTTCTCATTGGGGTCTTCAAGCAAAAATTCAATAATCTTCTCTTTGGGATTAAACGGTTTCAAGTCGTCAAGACCCATCGATTTTATGGCAATCTTCAAAAGTTCATCACGGTCAACACCAACAGAACGTTTCTGTTTTCGTAGAAAATAACGACCGGCTTCGAGCATCGCTTCCAAAGGTATCAATCCCACAAGTTCCGAGCCCGTTACACGTATTCCGCGTGCATCCGCTTTTTTACAAACCTCGTCAAAAGCCACATGCACCGGAGTGATACTAATATTTGTAAGGTTCATGGAAATTTGTGCTATACCGTATTCCTCAATATACCAACCTATTGCTTTTACGGCTTTCAGCGAACCCGGTGTATATACAGGATTTCCGTTTTCATCTTTCACTATTTTTCCCGTTAAAGGATCACCTTCGCGTTTCACCCTTCCGCGCTCTCTAACGTCAAAAGCAATGGCATTAGCCCTTCGTGTGGAGGTGGTGTTAAGGTTAACGTTGAAAGCCACAAGAAAATCGCGTGCCCCCACTGCCGTAGCTCCCGTTTTGGCAACTCTTTCATTAAATTCGGCAGGTCCGAAATCGGGTTTCCAATGAGGATCGGAAAGTTTATCTTTCAGTCCTTCATATTCACCTTTACGGTTATTGGCAAGATTTCTTCTTTCTTCGGTAAAGGCGGCATTTTCATAACAATAAACCGGAATTTGTAACTCGTTACCTATTCTTTCGGCAAGTTTGCGTGCATATTCAACGGTTTCTTCCATTGTAATGTTGGAAACCGGTACCAAAGGACAAACATCGGTAGCACCGAATCGCGGATGTGCTCCTTTGTGTTTGCTCATGTCGATAACTTCGGCAGCCTTTTTTACTGCACGGAAAGCAGCCTCTACAACCTCATCGGGAGTACCTACAAAAGTTACAACAGTTCTGTTAGTATCTGCTCCGGGGTCAACATCCAAAAGTTTAACACCTTCAACTTGTTCTATCTCGTCGGTAATCTGTTTTATTACATTCATGTCGCGGCCTTCACTGAAATTTGGCACGCATTCTATTAATTTTTTCATCGATTATGCTGTTTTTAGTTTAAAGCAAAAATATTAAAAAGAACTCCTTCAAAAAGTTATTGATTAAATAAATTTAAAAAAGAGATAAACATCAAAATAAATTCCCGAACCGCAAATTTGATTACCGTCAAATGTTATATCACGGGAATATCATAACCTTTAATTTTTACCCTTAACAAGTCTCTGCCTCAATACCTCATACATCAAAACACCACCGGCAACGGAAACATTCAACGATTCTATCTCACCAAGCATAGGTATTTTAAGTTTAATATTCGAGCGTTTTAAATATTCTTTGGAAACACCTTCATCTTCCGAACCCATAATAATAGCCAACGGACCTGTAAGATCTGTTTCAAAATACAACGAATCGCTTTTTTCGGTGGCTGCAGCAACTTTTATCCCGCTGGCTTTTAAAAATTCTATTACATTTTTTAAGTTATGTGCGCGACATATGGGTATTTTATAAATTGCCCCGGCTGAAGATTTTATGGTTCCCGAATTAAGTTGCGCGGAACCTTTTGAAGGTATTATCACAGCATCAACACCTGCACTTACCGCAGTTCGTAATAATGCTCCGAAATTTCTCACATCGGTTATCCTGTCGAGAATCAACAAAAAGGGATCTTTCCCTTGTTCGTAAAGGGCCGGTATAATATTTTCGATATTACAAAAAGCAACGGGAGAAATATAAGCCACTACGCCCTGATGATTTTTCCGAGTCAATTTATTGAGCTTTTCAATCGGCACAACTTGATAAGGGATACCATGTTCCTTAAACAATGATATCATTTCTTTGAAATTATCACCCGAAGCACCTCTTTGCACAAATGCCTTTTCAACTTCTTTACCCGAGCGTATTGCTTCAATTACAGGCCTCACTCCGTAAACCATTTCTTGTGATTTTTCTTTCGAAGGCCTTCTATTCCCGTTATTCATAATGTATTCGGTAAATTATATTTTATTCTTCCAAAAGGTTGGCATCTATGGTTTTCTGCGTTTTAACTCCTAAATCTTTGAGTTTTTCAACCTGCGTAACCAAGTTACCCCTACCCTGACTTAACTTCTTAACCGCGTCATCATAAGCCGACTTGGTCCTGTCAATATTTACACCTACTTTCTCAAGGTCTTTTAAAAATCCTACGAATTTATCGTAAAGAGATGCTGCATGACGCGCTATTTCAAGAGCGTTTTTAGTTTGTTTTTCTTGTTTCCAGATAGCTTCTATTGTCCTTAGCGTAGCCAAAAGCGTTGTCGGACTAACGATAACAACGCGCCTGTCCCAAGCGTATGTAAAAAGATTGTGATCGGCTTGTATTGCCGCTGCAAAAGCAGGTTCAACAGGCATAAACATTAAAACAAAGTCAGGTGTTGTCATACCCTCAAACGAAGGATAATTTTTTTCACTCAATTCTTTCACATGCCTTTTTACCGATTCAATATGTCTTTTTAAAGCTATTCTTTTTACATCCTCATCTTCGGAAGATACGTATTCCTGATATGCCGTCAATGATACCTTGGCATCAATGATAATATATTTTTTTCCGGGCAACCGAACAATAACATCGGGCCTTATTGTTGTGCCGTCAATATTTTTACCCGATTCCTGAATAAAATATTCCTGTCCTTTTATCAGCCCGGACTCTTCAAGTATCCTTTCCAGAACAACTTCACCCCAATTCCCTTGCTGTTTACTGTCCGATTTTAATGCTTTGGTAAGATTTTGAGCGTCTTTATCCAGCTGCTTACTTAACTCGTAAATCTTTTTCATCTCTGCCTTCAGCTCGGTTTGGTCTTTCACGCCTTTTTCATAAGTCTCGTCAACCTTTTTTTCAAAAGTTTCTATTTTCTCTTTCAAAGGTTTTATCAAACTGTCAATATCTTCCTTACTTTTTGCTTTGAATTCTTCCGAATTATTTTTTAAAATTTCATTGGCAATAATTTTAAACTCCTGCTTCATCTGGTTTTTTACTTCCTCCATCCTTGCTTTTTCTTCTTCCAAAGTTTTCTTTAAACTGTCGGCCTGTGACTTTAATGTGGAGTTATCCTTTTCAAGTTTAATTCTTAATTTTTGTTCCTCTTCGAATTTCTCTTTCCATTTTTCCAACTCTTCTATTTCCTTCATAAGATTTTTTTTCTCGGCTTCAAGTGTGGCAATTACAACTTCGGCATTTTCTCTTTTTTTACGTTCCTCTTCAAGGTCTTTTTCCAAAACGGATATCTCTTCTTTCAATTCAATAATTTTTGATTCAAGTACGGATTTATCTTTTTCCAACAAACCCAACTCCTCCTTTAATCCGGAAATAATCCGCTCTTTTTCTTTCTCAAACTTAAGCTGTTCGTTTTTATGTTTTTGTAAAACAAACAAAAAGGTAAACACCGAACCCAATACAAAAAACAATATATAGTAAAGAATATACTCCATAATTTATTTTTTTGTAAAGATAACAAAACCCTTTTTATTTATATATTTTAACGGTTAATACAGCTACATTTATCAGTGATAATATTAAAGCAAGGAAAAAAATATTATTATTAAGAAAGATTTTAAATAATTATTACTTTTGCACCGATTTTAAACAAACTCACACAATTTAAATAAACTCATACAATTATGAAGAAGATTTTTTTAGTTATTTTATTTTTCAGTGCCGTTATATCGTACGGACAAACAGACACAAAAAGTTATTGGGAAAAATCGGGTAATTTCAATCTTAACTTTACCCAAAACTATTTCAGTAACTGGTCTGCAGGTGGTGAAAACAGCATTGCCGGGCTCCCTAAGTTACATTACCAGGCAATTTATACGAAGGACAAAATCAAATGGTCCAATTTTATGAATTTTGCTTTGGGATACTCTGTAGTAGGACAAAGCGATATTATGAAAACCGATGATAAGATTGAAGTTATCTCTAATTTCGGTTACAAACTACGTAACAATTGGTTTGCAACATTAGATGTTAAATTTTTAAGCCAGTTTGCCAAAGGTTTTGATTATTCCGTTGACTCTACAAACTACATTTCAAAATTCATGTCGCCGGGATATCTTAACATAGGTCCTGCTATTACTTATAACAAAGACGACTGGTTTGTAGTATCTTTCTCTCCTGCCAACTCGCGTTTTACATTTGTTACCGATCAAAAACTTGCCGACCAAGGCCGTTACGGACTTGATCCTGCCGTTACGGACACTGCAGGCAATATTATCGAACATGCAGGCAAAATGAAATACCAATTCGGTGCAAAACTTACCGCTGCTGTTAAATATGAAGTTTTTAAAAATGTAGTTTTGGGAACAAAGCTGGAACTGTTTTCCGATTATCTTGATCATCCCGAGTATATTATAGTAAACTGGGAAAACCTTGTTAACTTAAAAGTTAACGACTGGTTAAACGTAAACCTTACAACACAATTGTTTTACGACCACAGCGTGAAAACATTTGACGAAAACGGTGTTGCTCACGATGCCAAAGTACAGTTTAGAGAAGGATTGATGCTTGGCGTTGGATTTAACTTTTAAAATTTGGAAATTATTTAAAAAACCGGGCTGTCTCAAAAGGACAGCCTTTTTTATTTTCCCAATACCGTAAATTCCACCCGCCGGTTATATCGCCGGTTTTCGTCAGAATTATTGGGAACATCAGGTTTTAAACTTCCGTAACCTTTATACGAAAGTCTGCTGCCGGAAATACCCTTCTTTATCAGATAATCATATACCGATTCGGCTCGTTTTAATGAAAGCCTTTTATTATAATCTTCCGTTCCCACATCATCCGTATGTCCTGATATTTCAAGTTTCAAACCCGTATTTTGTTTTAAAAAAACTACAAAATGATCTAATTCCGCAAATGATTTTGGATTTAATTCATACTTGTCTGTATCGAAATATATATTTTTTAAAACGAATTTATAGCCGGTTTTAAAAGGTTTTAAATAAAATATCCTGCCGTATTTCCAATCATTGCTGTCATTTACCGTAAAATTAAAGTTTTTTGATAGTGGCAAATAACCTTTCGAGAAAATATTAAATGCATAATTATTCGATGGTTTTACAACAATCACAAAAGTACCGTTCAGATCTGTTTCAACCGAGTCAATAGTAACCCCGCTATTAATATCGGTTAAAACTATCGATGCCACAATACCTTTACCCGTTAACGAATCTACCACTTTCCCATTTATATAAAGTATTTTTGAAGGTTTTACGTCTTCATTTACAGGCATTTTAAAAATATCGAAATCATTGCCCGATCTGCCGGATGAAAACCAAACCGTCTTACCGTTAAGACTGTAAATAAGGTTAATATCATTATAAATGGAATTAACGAAAGCGCCCATATTTACAGCTTTTGACCAATCACCGGTACTATCTTTCCGCGAAATGTAAAGATCAGCCCCACCTAAAGATAACGGATATCCGTTTGAAGAAAACACCAAAGTCTTTCCGTCAGCATACAAATACGGAGACATCTCGTTTCCGGCAGTATTAACATTACTTCCCAAATTAACGGGTTTACTCCATTTTCCGTTTTTCATTTTTTCAGACATCCAAATATCACTGCCTCCTTTTCCCCCGGTACGCCTTGATGAAAAAAACAATTTTTTTCCGTCGGCAGAAACAAAAGGTTGGGATTCCCACCCTTTCGTGTTAATATTTTCTCCCAGGTTATCGGGCGTATTCCACTTACCGTTAATTTTTTTGGATTGATAAATATCGCAACTTCCGAAACCTCCGTCCCAACCGCATCCGGCAAAATACATAGTATTGCCATCCAAAGAATAACTTACGGCACCGATATTTTTATTTTTAGCCCAACCAACATTTATTGACTCCGGATTTTTCCATTTGCCATTGTCATAAACCGAGTAACAAATACTTTCTTTAACGGGTCCGGTATCCTCCTTTGTCGAAACAGCAATTGTTTTCCTTGTAAATTTTATCAGACTGTCCGAAGCACTTACAAAATTAATGTATTCATTATTTATTGTATTTATTACACTGTCAAGAATTATGACGGTATTTTCTTTATAAATGCCATATAATTTATCACCCTTTTCCGAAACCGATATTAACCAATTTACATAATTCCTATTAACATCAGAAACATCAAAATTTTCGAGATATTCGGAATAAAATTTTACGGACTCCTTAAAATTTCTTTTTTCGTAACTTAACTTACCTAATTTGACATAAAGCCAAGGGAAAAATTTATCATCAAAAAAAAGGGCTTTTTTATACTCTTTAAAAGCGCTATCAACAAAAGTTTTTTTTACATAAATATCACCTTTTAACAGGTGAGCTTCGGCAAATCGAGGGTCTTTTTTAACCGCCTTATTCAACAGTTTCAAAGAGAGATTATACTCCCCCTCTCTAAAACACAAATAGGCTTTTTTAAAATATTTCCGGGCTTTTTTGTTTCGGGTAGTATAACCAATTTGTTGTGAATACAAACCGGTAGCGAAAACAACAAATATTAACGTTAAAATTCTTACAAGTATATCTCTTCTCCTTGCATACATTAAATTCCCGTTTAAAAAATTTTCACAGCGCTATTTAGTAGCTTTTGATTTTTTATGTTTTTTCTTTCTACGTTCCCTCTCAATCGCCTCCTTATAATTGTAAAAATCGTTTTTCTTAAATTCTTTTTTCTCTTTTCTTTGATCTTTACTATTGAAACCCATTGTGTAAAGAATACCGCTAAGTGTACTTTTCCAAACATAATTGGGAATGGCTTTGGTTCTATCTCGCTTGAAATAAACAATACCAATTCTCGGCTTATTGAAAATATTCGGGTTTCTGTTTTTAAGTACAAAACTGTTAATAATAAAATTAAACAAAGGTGACGAAACATCTTTGTCTTTATTCTTTTCCGCTTTTTTTCTATTATAAAGTTTTATTTTCATCCTGTATTTAAAAAGTAAGAACCCTTTTGCCAAAGTATCGTCAGCTGTTATTAGCGGTATTTCAAGTTTTCCTTTACCACTTGCGATGGTTAATCCCAAAAGATTTTCCGTCATCGGGTTCAATGAAGTGAGGTCTAACTTTTCCGAACTTGCATTGTAATAGAACTCCGAATTTTTACTTTCCAACGGAAAATAAAACTTTCCGGTAATATTGCCGTCACCCATCAAATGCATGTTCAAAGAAACGTTTAGCGTTTCACCCGCTCCAGGTTCGGGAATATTTGTAATATTACCGGCATGTAAATTACAATTTGTAAAATAAACATAACCCGGTTTAAACGATTTAACTCCCAACTCACTATACCGGAAATAACTGTTATTTACCGAAATACTATCTATCCTGAACGGTGTTTTAACCTTCCTTAATAAATCCTGAACCAAAGGTTTTATTTTAGTGGTATCCCTGGGGAAGTTCTTATCCCTGTATATATCGGCAGCCAAACGGTCGATATTTACAAATTTTAAATGCAAATAATTATCGGTTCGAAATTTATCAAAATCAAAACCTGAAAATTCAAGCTTTTTAACAAACATCTTTACCCTGTCGGTTTGCCACTTATGATGTTTAAAAAACTCCAAAGTATCATATTGCGGAATTACATAAAAAGAATCCACTTCAAGAGTATTATTGTAAGAAGTATAATTCAGTTTATTTGCTTTAAAACGGTACAGACTGTCTCCGGTAACAAACTCCCTGTTATAAATAACCGCATTAAAATTCTTCAATTTGAACGGTACCGTATCCAAGGCTTTATAAGGGAAAATACTAAGTTGTATCAAATTTAAATACAAATCGTCAACTGTGATTTTCTTTTTAGCTCCGGTGAGAATGCTCAAATTCATTTTTGAAAATGAAACCGAATCGATATTTAACGAATTAACCAAACTCGAAAAACGATATAACCCTGAAAACTTTTTCTTGTTAATGTCATTTGTGTTTTTGATGCTGTCCTTAACATTCTTACCGTAAACTTCCATTTTTACACCTGACAAATCCATGTGACCGATACCGATTTTTAAAGGCAACGTATCGGAAGAATAAATATCATAAAATATTACTTTTTTTAAAGTGCTGTTAATACCTCCGTTTTTCCTGTTTCCGAATTGCAATTCCGGACTATAAAATGTAAGTTTATGTTGCCCGCCCCGGAATGCCACATCCTGCAGATTTACAGAAGTATTTGTTTTTTTATCAATAAAATTTAAGCTGTCGGCATAGAAATCCATATCCGAAAACAAAGTTCCGGAAGTAAAATCCATATTATTTTCCTTTAAACGGGGGATAAAAATAAAAGAAAGATTAGAAAGATTGAAGTACCTAAAGTTTCTTGAAGTTGTATCCGTAATTTGAATGTTAGTATTTATCCCTTTAACCGTGTCAAAGATCAACTTGAATCGTAAATTCTTTACAAAAGACAAATCAAAAGGTTTAATTTTTTCATCTATTACGGAACCCGGAAACACTCTGTTTGTTGAAATATCTACGTTTCCATATTCAATACTATTAAATGAAACAATATTGTGATTAAAAAGCTTTCTAAAATCAAAATTATCAGAATGAAAATCGTTTACGTTAAATTTTTTAATTACCCAATTTTTTGAAGTATCATCCGCTTGGGTTAAATTAATCCTTTTAATATCAATTAATCCTTTATCACTATTCAAATAAATGGAATCAATCTTAAACAAATAACCGTCATTTTCAATAAAACCGTGATAAATATTCACTTTAAAACCGGAAATATTACTCAACGGTTTATCATTTTTATTACCGTATTTAAAATTTCGCCACCTGAGATTGCCTGCAAAATAAACCTTTAATCTATTGTTATACAAAGTGTCGGTTACAAAAATATTATTACGAACTTCAATATTTTTTATATCAAATGAAACAGAAGACTCCTTTTCAACTGATTTAACTATTTCCGGAAAATATAACTTATATGATGTTGTGTCCTCAACCTTTTTGTTATTAATTAAAGCCAAAACTTCTTTTATGTTGTTAATAACAAAATTTTTGGCTACAAACCTTTTACCGGAAACAAATGTCTTTAAATCCAGTGAATCGATAATTATATTATCACTATTAAGTTTACGTAAAACCCCTTTCCCGTTTAAAATTTTAAGATTATTACATTCAAAAGTATAATCATCAAAAACGGCACGGGTAAATGAAACGTTATACGAACCGGGTTTTTCAAACTTAAAACCGGAAATATTTATATTTAGAGTATCATAATTCAAAACACTATCATTAAATGAAAAATTATCTGTTAAAAGTTTAAGATCATTAATGGAAACAGTATCACCGGTCCTTGTAATTATATTGACATTTCCTTTTTCGATTTTTATTAAACCCGGTTTCAATAATTTAATTAAATCTTCATCATGACCGGTTTCATAATCAAGTTTTGTAAAATCCAAATTAACACGCGGTGAAACTACAAAAAGGTCAATTTTTTGATGTTTTTTCCTTATTAATTTTTTCAATGAAAGATTAACGGTTGCTTTTTTAATTAAAGTTGCTAATCCTCCCCCTTTCTTTATTAATGAAAAACCTTTAAGGTTTATATTTTTGCTTAAATTGTCGTAATACACTTCGGAATTATGTATTTCGTACCCGGGAAATAAATGTTTTGAGGAAAAAGAAAAGGCTTTTAAATTAAATTTTCCGTAGTTAAAATGCTTACCCGGTTTTTTAAGAAACAATGAATCCAAATATATATTATCAATATAAGCTTTCAGCTTATTAAAATACAATATAGTATCATTCTTATAATCACGAAGATACATTCTTATATTATCGAATGTCAAAGTGTCAATTTTCAAAACTTTGAAAAAATTATAAATATTTTTTTCACGTTTATTACCTCCGGTTTTCTTTTTACTATTTTGTTCGTAAATATCGAGAATTCCGTTATTTAATTTTACACTTGATATTTTTACGGAGCTCAAAGAATCGTCGCTTAAAAGGTGAAAATCATTAATAAAAAGGTCTTTAACACTAAATTTAATTGAAGTTATTGAATCATGTAAAGAAGGTGTTGGCTTAAAATTCACACCTTTTACAAAAAGTTTGTAATCGGCAGACCTCCACATTAAAGAATCAACATAAAGATCATAACCCGGTTTTACATATTTGTACAAATTTTTTATTCCGATAAATAAAGAGTTTGCAAAAAACATTCGTCCGTAAACATATACCGAATCGTTAACCGTAGTATTAAAATCTTTCATTATAAAAGTAAGGTCTCCGGTTGAAAAATTTACTTTATTCGATACGGGATCCCTAACTTTTACATTACCGTATTTAACCTCAAAAACACCGAGTTTAACAAGTATGCCGTAATTATTACCCGAGGATTTTTCCAGTATTTTAAATATTTTTTGGGGATCCGATATTATTTTACTTTTACCTTCAACCGTAATAAAACGCAAAATAGGTTTATGAACCACCAATGAATCGGCATCAAAAACGCCATCTTCCAACAATCTGTTTATTTTAAGATTTCTAAGCCATACTTCCGATAAAACCATTTTTTGCAATCTCATTCCTCCTACCGTATCGGAAGCACCGGTTTTGAAATTCAACATCAAACTGTCAATATATACATCTTTTCTTGCCACATCAAATATCAGACCCTTGATTTGCAGAGTTATTTTATCCGACGACTCGTTATTTACCAGCTTCTCGAAAACGTAAACCAATATTTTGTTTCTGGCAAAATACATTCCTCCTATTGATACAATAAGTGCTAATGTTATGATAACTAATATTAAGTTTACTTTTTTCATTTAATTAAATCCACATATACAGGAAGATGGTCACTAAAGCCTCCGTGATATTTAAAACCGGCAAAAGAACGATTCAATTTCAATCCGCCATATTTTGTATCATTTTCAAAAAGAAAATCAATATCAAATATAGACATTTTACCGTCTTTTATGTGAATATTTCCTTTATTCATCAAACTTTCCGTAACAAATATTTGGTCAAATATTGCCCATGACGAATTATGTTTTATCGTACCTTTTGCATTGTTGTAGTCAAACTTTGCAGGTAACGCTTTAATAATCTTGCCGTTATTGTAACCGGTAATAATTTTTATACTCTCATCGTCAGGATTATCATTAAAATCGCCGAGTATTATAATTTTTGTTTCCCGATTTAATTTTATCAACGAATCAACCGCTCCTATTAAAGTCCGTGCGGCAATTTTACGTAACCTGACGGTATTCATCATACCTCCGTACCTTGAAGGCCAATGATTAAAAAAAACATTTACGGTGTCTTGCCGTACAATTCCTTTTATATATAAAATATCTCTTGTTGTAAAGAACGGATTTGTGGAATCGGTTACTCTTATATTTTTGGAATATAAAAGTTTAAATCTGTCTTTTAGATAAATGGCTCCGACATCAATACCGCGTTTATCGGGCGATTCGTAATGAATAATACCGTAACCCAAGTCTTTAAGAGGAGTAGTTTCAATCAGTTCTTTAAGAACATTAAAATTTTCTATTTCGGCAAACCCCATTAAAGTAACACCCTGCCATTTTCCCAACGCCATTATAACTTTATAAATATTACGTTTTTTTTTCGAATATCTTGTTACGGTCCAATGATGGTCGCCCTTAGGAGTAAACCCGTTAAAATTTCTGGTAGAATCGAATTCTGTGTCAAAATAATTTTCAACATTATAAAAGGCAATCCTGTCATATTCCTGACCCCGGATTGCTGCTGCAGATAATAGAAAAACAAATAAAAATATCTTAACTTTAAAGGTCATCCTTACAAAGTTAATATTTTTAAAATGCGGAAAAGAGAAAAAAATTTAAACTATTTTATGTTGCTTTTCCTTTTCGGTAAGGTGGTAAACATTAAGAGCAACAAGTACGGCGGTAAAACCCCAGACCGGAACCGATAATTTATCGGTATCCAGAAAATTGTTTAAAAAGCCGTGAGTAAAATAAGTCACAAGACCCAGCAAGGCCATCATGCTTAAAAATTTAACTTCTTTATCTTTAGATTTTATATAAACGGTAACACCCGTATAAACAATAAATCCGACAAGAGTAAAAACTATCAATATCCCTAACACTCCCTGTTCGGATAACGGACCTAAATATTCACTATGTGCGTTACCTTTATCACCCAAATTAGTACTTATTATGGTTTTTTCTTTCGACATTTGGAAAGGTGCATATACAAACTGATATGTTCCGGGACCCCAACCGAAAACGGGTCTTTCCTTAAAAAGTCTCAATGCCGATTGCCATCTGTTTATTCTTTCCAAATTTGATGCATCGGATGAAATATTTGTCATCGATTCAAGATGTTCGACAAAGTTTCTGGATGACTCGGTCTTGTTTTTTTCCAGCTTATCCAAAATTTGATGCTGAAACGAAAAAAATATTGAAAGTAACAACACAAGAGTTATAAGTAACCACCTGAATTTAATTTTTAAAATTACCAAAATAAAAACTCCCAAAGCAGCACCCAAACTTAACCATGCCGCCCTACTGTATGATAATATTATGGCAATTGTAAAAATTACAAAAGTAACTACTACAAAAAACCTTTTCCAAACTTTAATTTTGGGATAAAACATATAACCCGTTACCACCGGAAAATACATAGCCAAAGCAGCACCGTAGGCAGTGTGGTCATTGTAAAAAGGAGTCATCACCCAATGTCCGGTTTCCTCATCAAAACCATATTTGGAATGATTTATAAGTGTATAAGCTATTACACCTAACAACGGAATTATGTATAACCAAAAAAAACGGTGGATATTTTTTTTGTCTTTTAACCAGTAAGCCAAAACAAAATAAAACGGCACCACAAACCATATGCGTGCGGCAAGATATTTAAATGACACCAGAGGCATCTCGCTGGTCAATGCGGTTATAAACATCCAAAACAACATAAAATAGATGACGTACGATATGGGATGATTTGCCAATCTTTTGTCGTACCGCCTGTGGTCAATAAGAATGTTTGCCAAGAAAATTACGGTTACACCTAGCATTAAAGGCTCGGTCGGCAAAGAGACGTCGAAGCCCAGTTCCAACTCCTTTATATTTACGGCAAGAGGGGTAAAAAAAGTAATGAACATTAAAATAACATCCATTTCATATATGTAGTAGTACAAAACCACTAACGCTACAGGAAGTAGAAAAAACCAAAACATTTGTCTGTTTACAACAAGATAAATGTTTATGGCAAGGAACAATGCCGACAGCACATAAACCCATATTATTTTTGACTTCTCTGCCAAAATATTTTATGAATTTTTTCTGTTAATATTTTCAACAATAAAAATGAGCAAAAGAGCAAAAACAAATGCTGCCAGAGTGGTAACCACGATTACCAACCATCTTATCGGGAAGCTTTTTTTATCCGAAACAAAAGGATGAGTAACAATATTTGCGTATGTCATATCACCGTCAACAAATCTTTTTGCCAACTCGTAATGTCTTTTAACCTCAACATAATCTTCAGATTCGGATTCTATTAGCTGATCCAATTCTATAATATTTCCGCTGTATTTACCCATATTTTTGTATAAACGGTTAGTCTCTTTCTTGTTTAATTTACCGGCTGAACCGTCAATAGCACCCAAATATCCTTTTGTTATTTGCTGCGATTGATAATCATACTCAAAAACACCTTCCTCGGAACCCAAACGCGCTTTCTCTCTCTTTAACGAATCCAAAATCCTTTTCTTTGCATTTAATTGCTTTCCTACCATCACAACAACTTCACGGTATTTACTTTTATGCAGGTTATCTACTTTTTTATCATAAAAATAAAGAAGTTTATCGACCATTTCCTTAGCCTTAACCGGATCTTTATCATAAACCTCAATCATTACGGATTCATAAGGGGTTTTACTAATTTTCACTTTTTCCCTATACTCCCCTAATAAAGCGGTTTTGTAGTATTTATAATTTTTATCAATGTTGTAATGTTCACCGAGATTAAAATAATCAATCATACTGTCAACAATATCCTGTGAGTTTAAAATCTGCAACATCTGCTCGGTTGTACTTTCATCCGAATAAGGTTGAATATTGGCAGGATATGCAACGGCATATGATTTATAAAGAGGTGTAATAAATTTGGGACCCGAAAAAATTGCACTTAATATTATCGCCAAAATGACCACAACCGTTAAGTGTTTTTTCCATTTAAAAATAATCTCTATAATATTTCTATTGTCAAAGAAACTACTCATCTTTTTATTTGTTTGTATGTTTAGCATATTCTATTATTCCAAAAATAATAACCGATAAGAAAAATGTTGCCAGAACCGAAATAACAACTATCAACCATCTGACCGGATAAGATTTCTTTTCGGCTTTGTAAGCATCACTAACAATAAATGTATGGGGCAATGTACTTTCAGCATCTACTTTTGCTTCGTCATATTTTGCCTTTAAATCACTTAATTGCTTCTTGTCGTATTCAAGAGCGTCACGCAAAGAAACATAAGCACCTCCGTATTGTGCCAAAACATTAAGTTTTTTTTGCAGCCTTTCAACTCCTTGTTTATTTCCTTTAGCCATTTCTATAGCGAGTTGCCTGTTAAACATCTCTGCCTGGCTTTCATAATCATGTACTCCGTATTCCCTTAACTTCTTTAGCGAATCCTCTTCTTTTTTAATCTCCTCTTGTTTTTTTTCATATTCGGCAGCAACAATTTTAAAAGCTTTTTTAGCTATCTTTTTTTGCATATTGTTTATAGTTGAATCCAGCAAAAAGGCAACATCGTTAGCCATATCGGCAGCCATTTGAGGATCTTTGTCATAAACGGTAATATTCACCGCCATATATTGCGTACGTTTAAACCTGAAGTTATCATCATAGGTTTTGTAAAGTTTTGTCTTCCGGTATTTTTCGTCGGGCTTAATACCGTAATGCTGCATCAAATTATATTTTTGTATTATCCTGTCCCTGATTTTATTAGACTTCAAAATTTGCAATAGCTGTTCCGCTTGTTCATCTTCACCGAATTCCAAAATATCTTTGCTATTACCCCTGTCACTCAATATTGCTTTTGAAATAGAGTTGCTGGCAGTCGGATATAAAACCACTTCCGACTTGTAAAGCGGTGTAATAAAGGAAGGTCCCGAAAAAATAATCGAAACAATTATAGTAATTACACTTATTATTAAAAGGTGCTTTTTGTATTTTACGATAATATCCAGAAGACTTTTAGAATAAAATATTCCGTTCTGATTTTCATTGACAGCCATTATCTGTTATTTGGTATAGAGTCGCAAAAATAAAAAATTAATTCTACTTTTTTCGTTAAAGTCAATATTTAAAATTTTCGGTCATTCTTTACTTTTTAATATTTGCAAAACTTCTTTAATGTTTATAAGTCTTAAAGTTAAGGCAAATATTATCCCCACCATTACCGAAAACGTCAAAGATATTGACAATGACATTCCGGAATAATTGTTCATAAACCAAGATGTAACAGCCGTTAAAAGAAACACGCCGGCAATACGCCCCCACATAGACCAATTTGGTTTGATTTTAAAAATTTTATAAGCTACAAGCATATTCAGTCCACCCGTAAGAGCTTGAGAAGATAAACTGGCAAATGACGAACCGTAAGCTTTATATTGGGGTATTAAAGCAACATTAACAACAATATTTATTATCATACCGCCAAGTGCTATATAATTGAGTAATTTTAAACTGTTATTTGCGGTTAGTAGGGTTCCGAAAATATAATTTATTGATATTGCAACAAAACTAAACATCAAAACTCTGAATACCGCAGCCGATTCAAGTATTCGCATATTAAAATCCAATTGCGACTCTCCCGGATACGGTTTGTACATGAGCAACATAAGTTTTTCGGAAAAGAACATGGATACCGCTGCAATTATTAACGATGCCGTTATTATCAAAGAAAATGAAAGGTTTAAAAGATCTTCGATATTTTGACGCTCCTTAATCATTTTGGCAAACATAGGGAGCAAAAGAACAGCAAATAATGCAGCGAAATTCTGCCCGGCGTCAAGGAGTCTGAAAGCAGCCGAATAGATACCCGACTGATAATCGCCTTGTCCGGCAGGCAGCAATCTTTCTATCAACACGGGGTCAATCCTGTTGTAGAAACTCATTAAAAGAGCCAAAAGTGCAAAGGGAAAACTCTTTTTTAATATCAATATATAAAAGGCGGGATTCCAGTTGAATTTTAACTTTCCGGCATGATACAAAACCGCTGTAAGAGCTACCGAGAAAGTTATTAAATATGCTGCCGTTTGACTGAAAACAAACCATTCTATTGTAAATTTACCTTTAAAAATACCCGACCATAAAAGCACACCAACAAAAATTATCATCAGCAATCTGTCCATTACCGATAGCACGCTGTCAAGTGTAAAAAGCAGCAAACCGGAAATATTGGTTCGCAAGTAAAGAACAAAAGACCAAATTATCTGATTAAAAGCAACAATAACCAACAACTCTATTTGCCTGCCTCTGTATCCTATCAAATAACCTGTTGACAAAACAACAACAGCATACAATATACCCAACAATATCTTTAAAGTTCCTATTCCGGCAAGATGTTTTGTCAGTAATTTGTTGTTTTGGGCTATATTTCTATTGTTAAAACTGTTTATTCCCAAATCCAGAAGAACGGTAAACAGCATTGAAAAATTCAAAACTGTAAAATAAAATCCGTAATCCTCGGTACCGACAACATTGAACACCTGACGATCAATACCGAGAATCCAAAAAGGCTTAACAAGAAGGTTAAGTACCAGTAAAAAAGCCAGATTTTTAAGAAACTTCTTTTGCATCGGTGCAAAAGTAATTTTAATAGGTTAAGATTGTAACCTTTCGGTAATATTATTTACCTCTACCTTGAATAATAATCAATACAGTATAAATCATTATTTTAAAATCCATAGCCAACGACATGTTTTCTATATAAAGTATATCATACTTTAACCTTTCAATCATCTCGTCAACATTAGAAGCGTAACCGTATTTTACTTGTCCCCAAGATGTGATTCCGGGTTTTACTTTTAACAACAATCTGTAATGGGGTGCCCGTTTAACAATCTGGTCGATGTAATATTTCCTTTCGGGGCGCGGACCCACCAATGACATATCACCTTTAAGCACGGTAAAAAATTGTGGTGTTTCATCAAGTCTTACTTTTCTGATAAACTTTCCGAAAGGTGTAATCCTGGGGTCGTCATCCGAGGATAATTGAGGTCCCGACTTTTCAGCATCAATATACATCGACCTAAATTTATGCATCATAAAAGGCTTCCCGTGTTTTCCTATTCTTTCTTGAGAAAATATTATCGGGCCCGGTGACGAAAGTTTAACCCCTATAGCCGTAAATAAATAAACGGGTAATAAAATAATAATTGCTATTGTTGATAAGACTATATCTATTCCACGTTTTAAAACCTGCTGCCAAATAGGCATTAAATCGGGTGAAATTTCTATTAAAGGAGTATGGAATATACCTTGCAATTTAACGGCTCCGAATATCAAATCTTGCATCATCGGGATTACCTTTATTATCACGTCGGTAGTTTCAAGTTCCAAAATTATTCTCTCTATTGTTTCGGTTTCCGAACGTTCAATTGCAATTATTACTTCCTCTATTTTATAATCATTTATTATTTTGTTAAGTTCCTTATAACTTCCCAAATGAGGTAAATATTTGGATAATTTATATTCATTTTTATCAAAAGCATTAACAAATCCCACAAATTTATTTCCCGATGAAATTTCCTGATTCTTTATGTCTTCATAAATTTTAACGGCATTTCCGTTACTTCCTACTATCAATGTATTAAATCCTATTTTTCCTTTATGTATTCTCCTTACGGTTATGGTGGTAAGGATTAATCTGAAAGAATAAGTGAATAAAAACTGAACCGTGAATAATACCAAAAACGATTGATAATACGCTCTGTATGTGGAAATCTCGTCGTCCAAAATAAGCAGAAAAAAAATAATCGTTACCCCGAGTAAAACCGATATTAACGTTTGTCCCAATTCCTTCAACCTCGACTTCCGGTAAATACGTCTATATGAGCCGACCATCGTATAAAGGATAATCCAAAACAACGGGATTACGGCAATAGCAAGCCAATACTTGGAATCATGAAACATTTTTTGCCAATGATCCAAGAAATTATACTCCTCGTTAATCTTTCTATAAAAATAAAAAACCGTCCATGCCAATACTGCCGCAAGCCAATCCAGAAAAATATATTTGAATGTCTGTAACTTCTTATTCATTTTTATTTTTTTCTGTGTATCAGTTTAATATTATCAACATATATTTTAGCCTCGGTATCAGAACCTGACAAAGATGCTGCCAAATAAATTTTAAAACCGTAAGCATTCGGATATCTTGATGTAACGGGACCTATATTAATATATATTTTATTCCAGTTTGAAGTCTCTTTCAGGTAAACAACCTCTTCCCAACTGTAATCACCTACATCATCAACCAATACACCTACCAGTAACGGATGGTTTGTTTTAAAATTCATTTCCATTAATACCGGCGAATCATCTTTCGGTAAGTCAAAAGCATTAAAAGAGTATGCCATAAAATTAGGTCTGTCCGGCGTCAATGTAATTACACCCGAATACCTGGAATGTTCACTTAAAAATGCTTCGGGATTGTCAGCAGGCATTGTTCTCTCAATGGTAGTATCACTACTGCTACTCTCTTCAAGCGAGATTACGGAACTTTCAAAATCCTCCATCCATATAAAATTGAGATTATCATAGTATCCCGTTGTAATAGTACCGAAATCATAAACAGAGTCAGGTACAAAATCAAAATCATAATAAATAATCGGCTTATAAAAAGGATACGGAACCCTTGTCGATGATATGCCGTTAAGCTTTATACCCGGACGTATTTCTACCCTGTGCTTCCCTTCAAACAACAATGGAAACTTGGCGGGGAGTTCAAACACACCCATTTGCCTGTCATCAACATAAACCCAAACATCGGTTATTTTTGCCGACGGACTACCCTCCGAAAGATAAAATGTATTGATTGCAACGGAATCTATCTTAAAATAGACGGGAATATCAACACCATCCTCCATTTTTCTGCAGGAACTCGACATAAATATTACCATACCTGCAAAAAGCAACAAAAAAAACCTTATGTATAAAGTAAAAGTCTTATTCAAAAAAAATGCTTTTTATATAAAACGAAAATAAAAGTAAGTTATTTTATAATTAATCCGTTTGCGTAAAACCCGTAAAAATAATACCGTTAAACCTTTATGTTGTCTATGGCATTCATTATTTGCATGGCAACTTTCAAAGCGTTGTAACCGTCGTAAATGGATACTACGGGCTCTGTACCGTTTATTATTGATTCCTTAAAACTTTTCAATTCCTCAACTATGGCATTATTTTGATGAATTTCGGGTTTATCGAATATTATCCTTCTTTTCTTTTTATTTTCCCCCAAATCCAATATCATAGCAAAAGGATCATCCGGAATTTCATCAATTTCACTCATACTGACTATTTCCGCCTCTTTTTCCAGAAAATCAACTGAAATATAAGCATCGCGTTGAAAAAATCTGGATTTACGCATATTTTTCATCGAAATTCTACTCGCCGTTAAATTTGCAACAGCTCCGTTAATAAATTCTATACGTGCATTTGCAATATCGGGTGTATCACTTACAACATTAACACCGCTTGCATGCACTTTTTTCACTTCCGATTTTATAACATTCAGGATAATATCAATATCATGAATCATCAAATCAAGGACAACCGGAACATCGGTGCCTCTCGGATTAAATTGTGCCAGCCTGTGTGATTCCACAAACATCGGATTGGTAAATTTATCTTTAACGGCAAGAAAAGCGGGATTAAATCTTTCAACATGACCCACCTGAACTTTTACGCCGGCTTCCCGTGACAGTTCAATCAACTCTTCAGCTTCTTTAACACTTGATGCTATAGGTTTTTCTATAAAAATATGTTTACCTTTCTTTATTGCACTTACAGCACAATCATAATGTGAAACAGTAGGCGTTACAATATCAACAACATCAACATTGTCAATTAAATCATTAACGCTATTAAACCGTTTTAATCCCAGCTCATTTACAGCCAGTAACGACTTACCGTCATCCGGATCATAGAAACCCGTTAACTCATACCCGTCAATTTGTTTAATACAATTTATATGTATTTTCCCCAAATGCCCTACACCTAAAATTCCTATTTTCAGCATAATGAAATTTTTCGGCAAAAGTAAATCTTTTAATTTCAAAAAACAGTTATTTTGGCAAAAGGTTTTTTTAATTTAGCATATAAATTAACCTATTCCAATGATTGATACATACAGGCACAAAGGCATGCGTAAAGAACTTGTTAATTCTCTTAAAAAAAAGGGAATAAAAGATGAAAGAATTCTTAACGCAGTTTTTAAAGTGCCGCGCCACTGGTTTTTGGATTCTTCTTTTCTTGAATATGCTTATGAGGATATGCCCTTCCCCATAGGTTCCGGACAGACAATATCGCAACCATATACCGTTGCCAAACAAACGGAACTTCTTAAAGTGCAAAGTAAAATGAAAGTTCTTGAAATCGGTACGGGTTCAGGATATCAGGCTTGCATATTGGGAGAACTGGGAGCTAAAGTTTTTACCATTGAAAGACAGAAAAAACTTTATTTAAAAACAAAAGAATTTCTTAAAAAATTCCCATACAGAATCAAAATATTTTACGATGACGGTAATAAAGGGCTTCCTGCATTTGCCCCGTTCGACAGAATATTAATAACGGCAGCAGCGCCTGAAATTCCGGAAACATTAATTGAACAGTTAAAACCGGGTGGTATTTTAGTGGCTCCCGTCGGAAAAGGCAGCGTTCAGGAAATGATACGGCTTACAAAGCTTGAAAACGGAAAAACGGAAATCGAAACTTTCGGCAGCTACAGGTTCGTTCCGATGTTAAAAGATAAAGCGAACGATTAAAAAAAACACCGCTATTCAAAAGTTGAATAACGGCGTTAGCATTACATTATCATTTTTTAATTTTTATGCTTGTGCAGGAGGCCCGCCAAGCGTGAAAGGCGGAAAACCTTCATGACCCGAATCCTTGATAGGACCATGCATCTTTTCAAATTTATTGATATTATCCTGCAAAGCCTTTAACAATCTTTTAGCATGCTCGGGTGTCAAAATTATTCTCGACTTTACCTTGGCTTTGGGCGTACCCGGCATTAATTTAACAAAATCAATAATGAATTCGGAATGCGAATGACTAATGATGGCCAAGTTGGAATAAGTACCTTCGGCCACCTCTTCACTCAACTCGATATTCAGTTGATTTTTGTTAATATTTTTTTTATCGTCCATAACATTAAGTTTTATATAAAAAGAGCGCCGGCAAAAATGCAGCGCTCTTTTAAAATTTTTATTCTTCGGTAATTACAGGTTCTTCATCAATATCAATACTTCCTTGATTGGCTTTTTCTTTAAGAGCCAAATAATTCTCCATTGAACCTACAATAATATCATCATATTCACGAAGACCTGTTCCTGCAGGAATTTTATGTCCGACAATAACGTTTTCTTTCAAGCCGTTAAGCGTATCTACTTTTGCTTGAATAGCGGCTTGAGTAAGAACTTTTGTCGTTTCCTGGAAGGATGCGGCCGAAATCCAACTGTTAGTCTGCAACGATGCTTTTGTAATCCCTTGCAACACTTGTTTTGCCGTTGCGGGACGTGCATCTCTAGCCACGGCTTGTTTCTTGTCACGACGTTTCAACATTGAGTTTTCATCTCTAAGCTTACGTGCCGTAACAATCATTCCTTCCTTAAGGTTTTCGGAATCACCGGGATCTTCTATAACTTTCATACCGAAAATTTCATCGTTAACTTCCTGAAAATCGATTTTGTTAACAAGTTCTCCTTCAAGGAACATCGTATCACCCGGATCTT
This sequence comes from Bacteroidales bacterium, assembly GCA_015489465.1. Lineage (GTDB taxonomy): Bacteria > Bacteroidota > Bacteroidia > Bacteroidales > F082 > B16-G9. The sequence goes on from WFZS01000196.1 coordinate 40,178, forward strand.
CAACTTGCACCTTACGCATCATCTGACGCACTATTACCTCAAAGTGTTTATCGTTAATCTTAACACCTTGCAAACGGTACACCTCCTGAATTTCATTTACAATATATTCCTGAACCTTCATAGGTCCTTTAATGGAAAGAATATCGGACGGTGTTATTGCTCCGTCGGAAAGCGGTGTTCCAGATTTTACAAAGTCATTTTCCTGGGCAAGTATCTGTTTTGACGTTGGTATAAGGTAACGTTTTTCTTCTCCTGTTTTTGAAGTTATAATTACCTCCCTGTTACCACGTTTAAGTTTCTTACCGAAACTTACGACACCGTCAATTTCGGCTACAACTGCAGGATCTGAAGGGTTACGTGCTTCGAACAATTCGGTAACACGCGGCAAACCTCCGGTAATATCACCTGATTTACCAAACGACCTCGGTATTTTAACTATTACATCACCGGCCTTTATCTCTTCACCGTCATCAACCAAAAGGTGTGCACCGACAGGCAAGTCATACGATTTTATAACCGAACCGTCAGGTGCCAAAATTTTGATTATCGGGTTTTTGGCTTTAACCTTCGAATCAATAATTACCTTTTCATGATATCCTGTTTGGTCATCCGATTCGATACGGTAAGTTTTTCCTTCGACAATGTTTTCATAAGCAACTTTACCGTTAACTTCCGAAAGAATAACAGCATTAAACGGATCCCAGTCGGCAATTATGTCCCCTTTCTTCACCTTATCACCATTGTTAAAATAAAGATTGGAAGCATAAGGCAAGTTACTTGACGTAAGAACAACACCGGTTTTGGGATCTACAATTCTCATTTCGGCAGAACGTCCGACAACAACTTTATATTTTTTGCCGTCCTTTTCATAATCAACCGTACGAAGTTCGTCTATCTCGAGAATTCCGTCATGTTTAGCTTCAATTTTAGCGGTAACGGCAACATTGGAAGCTGTACCCCCCTGGTGGAATGTACGAAGCGTCAGCTGTGTACCGGGTTCACCGATAGACTGTGCTGCAATAACGCCAACAGCTTCCCCTTTCTGCACAAGACGACCTGTTGCAAGGCTACGTCCGTAACATTTTGCACAAACTCCACGCTTCGATTCACATGTCAATACCGAACGAATCTCAACCTGCTCTATTCCGGCTTCTTCGATAGCCGCAGCTATATTTTCGGTAATTTCATTACCCGATTCTATTATAAGTTCACCGGTTTTAGGATGATATATATTATGAACGGCAACTCTACCGAGGATTCTGTCATAGAGTGATTCCACAATATCTTCATTTTTCTTAAGAGCTGTCGTCGGCAGTCCTCTTAGAGTACCGCAATCTTCTTCATTAATTATCACATCCTGTGCAACATCAACCAATCTACGTGTCAGATAACCGGCGTCGGCAGTTTTAAGAGCGGTATCGGCAAGACCTTTACGAGCACCGTGAGTTGAAATAAAATACTCGAGAACCGTCAATCCCTCTTTAAAGTTGGAAAGAATCGGGTTTTCAATAATTTCACCTCCTTTATCACCGGATTTTTGAGGTTTTGCCATAAGTCCCCTCATACCTGACAACTGACGAATTTGCTCTTTCGAACCACGAGCTCCGGAATCAAGCATCATATAAACAGGGTTAAAGCCCTGGTCATCTTCGGCAAGTTCCTTCATCACAATATTTGTCAACTTGGCGTTAGTATGAGTCCAGATATCGATTATCTGGTTGTATCTTTCATTATTGGTAATGAATCCTTGATTGTAATTTTCCATTACCTCCTCAACCTCTTCATTAGCTTGTTTAATAAGCTCTTCTTTAACCTTAGGAACAATAACATTACTCAAGTTAAAGGAAAGACCTCCTTTAAACGCCATATTGAAACCGAGTTGTTTTATATCGTCAAGGAATTTGGCTGTAACAGCAGTACCGGTTACTTTCAAAATCTCACTAATGATATCCCTAAGGGCTTTTTTGGTAAGAAGTTTATTTATGAAACCGTATTCTTTGGGAACTTTTTCATTGAAAATTACCCTACCTACAGTGGTTTCAATCATTTTGTTAACAATCTTGCCATCTTCTTTTATATCAACTTTAACATTGATTATGGCATGAAGGTCAACTCTCTTTTCATTGTAAGCAATAATAACCTCTTCGGGAGAGTAAAATTTCATTCCTTCACCTTTTACAGGTTTTTCGGGAGTACTTTTACGCGCTTTGGTTATATAATAAAGACCCAATACCATATCCTGGGAAGGAACGGCAATCGGTGCACCGTTAGCAGGGTTAAGTATGTTATGCGAAGCAAGCATCAAAATCTGTGCTTCAAGAACTGCGGCGTTACCCAAAGGCACGTGTACAGCCATCTGGTCACCGTCGAAGTCGGCGTTAAAAGCCGTACATGCCAACGGATGAAGTTGAATTGCTTTACCCTCAACAAGTTTGGGCTGGAATGCCTGAATACCCAAACGGTGCAGTGTAGGAGCACGGTTCAGGAGTACGGGATGCCCTTTCAAAATATTTTCAAGAATATCCCACACTACGGCATCCTTTCTTTCCACTATCTTCTTAGCCGATTTAACGGTTTTAACGATACCGCGTTCAATAAGCTTACGGATAATGAAAGGTTTGAAAAGCTCGGCGGCCATACCTTTAGGCAAACCGCATTCGTTGAGTTTCAATTCGGGACCTACTATAATAACCGAACGACCCGAATAGTCAACACGTTTACCAAGCAAATTCTGACGGAAACGTCCTTGTTTTCCTTTCAAACTGTCCGATAACGATTTCAGAGGACGGTTTGAGTCCGTTTTAACCGCACTCGATTTTCTTGAGTTGTCAAACAACGAGTCAACAGCTTCCTGAAGCATACGTTTTTCGTTACGCATTATAACTTCGGGAGCTTTTATTTCAATTAAACGTTTAAGCCTGTTATTTCTTATTATAACCCTCCTGTAAAGGTCGTTGAGGTCCGATGTTGCAAAACGGCCACCGTCAAGAGGTACCAAAGGTCTCAATTCAGGCGGAATAACCGGGACCACTCTTACCACCATCCATTCGGGACGGTTTTCCATCCTTTTCCTGGCATCACGAAAAGCTTCAAAAACCTGAAGTCTTTTAAGTGCTTCCGCTTTACGCTGCTGCGATGTTTCGGTATTCGCCTTGTGACGCAGTTCGAATGAAATTTTATCCAGGTCAAGATTTGCCAACAAGTCATGAATTGCTTCGGCACCCATTTTGGCAACAAATTTATCCGGATCGTCGTCGGGCAAATATTGATTATCAGGTGGCAATGTTTCAAGAATATCAAGATATTCCTCTTCTGTGAGGAAGTCCATTTTGTTAATTCCGTCAGCAGCTTTGATTCCGGGATTTATTACAACATACCTTTCGTAATATATAATAGACTCGAGTTTTTTAGTCTGTAATCCCAATAACGCACCTATTTTATTAGGTAATGTTCTAACAAACCAGATGTGAACAACGGGAACCACCAATTCGATATGTCCCATTCTTTCACGACGCACTTTCTTTTCCGTAACTTCAACTCCACAACGGTCACAAACAATACCTTTGTAACGTATTCTTTTGTATTTACCGCAGTGACATTCGTAATCTTTTACAGGTCCGAATATACGTTCGCAGAAAAGTCCGTCACGTTCCGGTTTGTAAGTACGGTAATTTATTGTTTCAGGTTTTAACACTTCGCCATGCGAGCGTTCCAGAATAGATTCCGGTGAGGCAAGGCTAATGGTAATTTTACTGAATTTACCGGGTATTTTGCTGTCTTGTTTGAAAGCCATATATTGATAGATATTTTAATTCAAAAAAATAAATTAGTCGAAGTTAAGTTCAAGTCCCAAACCTCTCAATTCGTGAACTAACACATTGAAAGATTCCGGAACATTGGGCTCTGGCATATTGTCGCCTTTAACTATAGCTTCGTATGCTTTGGCACGTCCCGTTACATCATCGGATTTCACGGTTAAGATTTCCTGAAGGATATTGGATGCGCCGAATGCTTCGAGTGCCCAAACCTCCATCTCACCGAAACGTTGACCACCGAACTGGGCTTTACCACCCAAAGGTTGCTGTGTAATCAACGAATACGGACCGATTGAACGTGCGTGCATCTTATCATCAACAAGGTGATGAAGTTTAAGCATATAAATATAGCCGACAGTTGCAGGTTGGTCGAAACGTTCACCCGTTCCTCCGTCATAAAGATATACACGTCCGTTTTCGGGCAAGCCCGCTTTTCTCATGTATTCGTTTATTTCGTCTATATGAGCTCCGTCAAAAATAGGAGTTGCAAATTTCAACCCTAATTTTTTACCGGCCCAACCCAAAACGGTTTCATAAATCTGACCGAGGTTCATCCTGGAAGGTACACCCAAAGGATTAAGAACGATATCAACAGGTGTTCCGTCTTCGAGGAACGGCATGTCTTCTTCGCGAACTATCTTGGCGACAATACCTTTGTTACCGTGTCGTCCGGCCATTTTGTCACCAACTTTAAGTTTACGTTTCTTAGCGATGTAAACTTTTGCCATTTGAACTATTCCGTTAGGCAATTCATCACCTACGGTAGCTACAAATTTCTTGCGGTTAAGAATACCTTGCAATTCCTTATGCTTGATAACGTAATTGTTAAGCAATTGCTTTATCAACGCATTTTTATCCTTATCCGCAGTCCACTTATCAGGATTAACTTTTGTAAAATCTATATCCTGAAGTATTTTTTGTGTGAACTTTGTTTTAGGCGGCACCAAAACATTTCCGAGATTATCGTAAACACCTTGTGATGTTCTGTTCGAAACCAAAACCGTCAATTTGTCGATAAGTTTTGTTCTGAGTTCATCAAAATATTTTTGATACTCATTTTCAAGATTTTCAAGGATTTCCCTCTCTTTTGCTTTCGAACGAACATTTTTCGCCAATCTTGAGAATAGATATTTATCTATAACAACGCCTTGCATTGACGGCGGTGCTTTCAATGATGCATTTTTTACATCGCCGGCTTTATCACCGAAAATAGCACGTAGCAGTTTTTCCTCGGGTGTCGGGTCGCTCTCACCTTTCGGTGTAATCTTTCCGATAAGGATGTCTCCTTCTTTAACTTCGGCACCTACCCTGATAAGTCCGTTTTCATCAAGGTCTTTAGTTGCTTCGGCACTCACGTTCGGGATATCAGCCGTGAGTTCTTCAACACCACGTTTAGTATCACGAACATCCAGAGTAAACTCTTCGATATGAACCGAAGTAAATATATCCTCCTTGATAATTCTTTCCGAAATAACTATAGCATCCTCATAGTTATAACCTTTCCAAGGCATGAATGCTACCATAAGGTTTCTTCCGAGAGCCAACTCACCGTTTTTGGTTGCATAACCTTCACAAAGAACTTGACCTTTTTTAACTTTATCGCCTTTTCTAACGATTGGTCGTAAGTTTATGGATGTGTTCTGGTTAGTCCTTTTGAATTTCGTAAGATAATATGTTTGCAAATCATCATCAAAGCTAACCAGTCTCTCATTTTCGTCACGCGATACACGGATTATAATTTTTTCAGCATCAACATATTCTACTATACCGTCATTTTCGGCATTAATAAGAACACGAGAATCGCGTGCAACATATTTTTCAATGCCGGTTCCAACGATAGGAGCTTCGGCATTAAGCAACGGTACCGCTTGACGCATCATGTTTGATCCCATCAAAGCACGGTTAGCATCATCATGTTCCAAGAAAGGAATCAATGAAGCCGCAATAGAAGCAATCTGGTTAGGAGCAATATCTATAAGGTCAACTTCTTCACGCGGTACTATCGGGTAATCGGCCTGATAACGCACTTTCACCTTAGGATTAACAAACTGCCCTTTATCATCAACAACGGTGTTTGCCTGTGCAATTACCTTGTCTTCTTCCTCTTCCGCACTAAGATAGATAGGAGGATGTTCAAAATCGATTTTACCGTCGATAACTTTACGGTAGGGCGTTTCAATAAATCCGAGGTCGTTTATTTTTGCATATACACAAAGTGAGGAAATAAGACCGATATTAGGTCCTTCCGGGGTCTCAATTGTACAAAGACGACCATAGTGTGTATAGTGAACGTCACGAACCTCAAATCCTGCCCTCTCTCTTGAGAGACCACCGGGTCCCAAAGCGGAAATCCTTCTTTTATGTGTTATTTCCGACAACGGGTTGGTTTGATCCATAAACTGTGAGAGAGCGTTGGTACCGAAAAATGAATTAATAACTGATGATAATGTTTTTGCGTTTATAAGTTCGGTAGGTGTAAACACCTCATTATCTCTAACGTTCATCCTTTCGCGGATAGTACGTGCCATTCGCGCCAAACCAACGCCAAATTGAGCAAAAAGTTGTTCACCTACCGTTCTAACTCTACGGTTAGACAAGTGATCGATATCGTCTTTTACGGTATTGTTATTTGCCAATTCGATAAGGTGCCTGATAATATGTATAATATCATCTTTCGTAAGTACCCTTACATCTTCCGGAATATCGAGGTTAAGTTTTTTATTGATACGGTAACGTCCCACTTCTCCCAAATCATAGCGTTTCTCCGAAAAGAAAAGTTTTTCAAAAATTCCTCTGGCTGTTTCTTCATCGGGAGGTAATGTATTCCTTAATTGAAAATATATGTATTCAACAGCCTCTTTTTCAGAGTTGGTGGTATCTTTTTGGAGAGTATTAAAAATCATCTGATACTCGTTAGCGGTAACGTCATCACGGTGTAATAAAATTGTTTTCACACCTGCATCGAGTATCATATCTATATGTTCCGGTTGAAGAACGGTTTCACGTTCAATTACGACATCGTTTCTTTCGATTGTTACAACTTCACCCGTTTCTTCATCCACAAAATCCTCAAACCATGAGCGTACTACACGTGCGGCAAGTTTTCTACCCAAAACTCTTTTCAATCCCGCTTTACTAACCTTTACCTCTTCAGCAAGGTTGAAGATTTCCAAAATATCTTTATCGGTTTCGTAACCTATTGCACGAAGCAATGTTGTAACCGGCATTTTTTTCTTACGGTCGATATAAGCATAAATTACATTGTTAATGTCGGTTGAAAACTCCATCCAGGAACCCTTGAAAGGAATGATACGGGCCGAATAGAGCATTGTTCCGTTAGCATGGCGGTTTTGTCCGAAGAACACACCCGGAGACCGGTGAAGCTGTGAAACTATAACACGTTCGGCACCATTGATGATAAATGTTCCTTTATCCGTCATATAGGGAATCATTCCCAAATATACGTCCTGAACTATAGTTTCAAAATCTTCATGTTCCGGATCGGTACAATAAAGTTTTAATTTTGCTTTAAGAGGAACGCTATATGTTAAACCGCGTTCAATACACTCTTCGGCGCTGTAACGCGGCGGGTCAATAAAATAATCCAGAAATTCGAGCACAAAATTATTTCTCGCATCCGTTATGGGAAAATTTTCTGAGAAAACTTTATAAAGACCTTCGTCTTTTCTATTTTCTTTATCAGTTTCCAACTGGAAAAAATCCTGAAATGATTTTAATTGAACATCAAGGAAATCAGGATAAGGAAACTGGTTTTTGATGGATGCGAAACTGATTCTTTCGTTTTTGATCTCAGCCAAGGCTTTTAGTTTTTAAGTTACTAATTAAAATATCGGGAAATTTTAATACCTCCCAACAGGGTATTTCGAAAAATAAGAACTACAAAATAATTTATAGGCGCAAACCTCTAGCCCCAAAAAGGGGTAGAGGTTGCCCTAAAAGATTATATTTAAATCTTACTTGATTTCTACTTCTGCACCGGCAGCTTCAAGTTGCGTCTTAAGTGCTTCAGCTTCATCTTTGGTAACACCTTCTTTAATAGCAGCAGGTGCTGAATCAACTAATTCTTTAGCTTCTTTCAATCCGAGGCTTGTTAATTCTTTTACAAGTTTAACAACAGCCAATTTTGATTGACCGGGTGATTTTAAGATTACATCAAAAGCTGTTTGTTCTTCAGCTTCTTCAGCAGCACCGCCTGCAGCCGGACCGGCAACAGCAACTGCAGCAGCAGCGGGTTCTATACCATATTCTTCTTTAAGAATTTCTGCGAGTTCATTAACTTCTTTTACAGTAAGGTTAACTAATTCTTCTGCAAACTTTTTTAAATCTGCCATTTTATTATCGTTTTTAAGTTAATTTTTATTCTAATTATTATTTATCAAATTAATTCGGAAACAATTATTCACCTTTTTCCGATAAGGTTTCAAGTATTCCGGAAAGTTTATGACCACCGGATTGTAATGCTCCAAGTACGTTCTTAACAGGTGATTGCAGCAATGCAATAACGTCGCCAATAAGTTCCTCTTTGGATTTTATTGTTACGAGGAAATCCAATTGGTCATCACCTATATAAGTCATTTCTTCTATATAGGCGGCTTTCAGAATCGGCCTTTCCGATTTTTTACGGAACTCTTTAATGAGCTTGGCGGGAGCATTTCCCGTTTCCGTAAACATTACTGCCGTATTTCCTTTAAGAACACTGTATAGCTCACTAAAATCCCTGTCAGCAGCATCCATAGCTTGTTTAAGAAGTGTGTTTTTCACTACACGCATCGTTATGCCGTATTTAAAACACATTCTTCTCAAGTCACTTGTTTCCTCGGCATTCATTCCTGAAATATCCGTTAGATACAAGTTATGGGTTTCAGCCAATTGCACTGACATTGAATCTATAAGAGCCTTTTTTTCTTCTTTTCTCATAATTTAGTTTCCTTTGTTTTAAACCAATTATGCCGTAGCTGTTTTTTCGTCCACTTTAACACCGGGACTCATAGTACTCGACAAGTAAACACTTTTTACATAAGTACCTTTAGCTGCCGCCGGTTTCAGTTTAATAATAGTAGTCATCAATTCTTTGATATTCTCTTCAAGTTTTTTATTGTCAAAACTTACTTTACCAATAGCAGAATGAATGATACCGTATCTATCGACTTTAAAGTCGATTTTACCGGCTTTAGCAGCCTCAACAGCTTTACCTATTTCCATAGTTACCGTTCCGGTTTTTGGGTTGGGCATCAAGCCTCTAGGACCCAAAATCCTTCCCAAAGCACCTACTTTAGGCATAACGCTAGGCATGGTTATAACAACATCTACATCGGTCCAACCACCTTTGATTTTTTGGATATATTCATCCAAACCAACGTAGTCGGCACCTGCAGCTTTAGCTTCTTCTTCCTTATCAGGTGTACATAGAACGAGAACTTTCACTTCTTTACCGGTACCATGAGGAAGGGTTACCGAACCTCTCACCATTTGGTTGGCTTTCCGTGGGTCAACGCCCAAACGTACACTCAGATCTACAGAAGCGTCAAAATTTGTATAAGTTATATCTTTTACAATCTGAACAGCTTCTGCAAGGGAGTACTCTTTATTCTTGTCGAATTTGGCTAAAGCTTCTCTGTGTTTTTTTGATAATTTTGCCATAATTCTCCTCCTCTTTACAGAGTGTTTTTTTGTTTTAGTTTGATTCTACAGTTGGAAAGTCACCTTCTACCTTAACTCCCATGCTCCTTGCAGTTCCTGCAACCATTCTCATAGCAGACTCAACAGTGAAAGCATTTAAATCTTTCATTTTAGCCTCCGCTATTTCGCGAACCTGATCCCATGTCAAAGTACCCACTTTAACACGGTTAGGTTCCGGAGAGCCTTTTTTGAGTTTTAGCTTTTCCATGATTTGAACAGCTACCGGCGGTGTTTTGATAATGAAATCAAAGGATTTATCCTTGTAAACAGTAATGATAACAGGAATAACCTTTCCGGCTTGATCCTGTGTACGAGCATTAAACTGTTTACAGAATTCCATTATGTTAACACCTTTGGCACCCAATGCAGGTCCTACAGGCGGGGAGGGATTTGCGGCACCTCCTTTAATCTGTAATTTAATTAATCCGCTTACTTCTTTTGCCATTTTAAACCTTGCTGTTTAAAATTGATAATGCGTTTACAACTATTTATTCTTTTTCAACTTGCAAAAATCCGAGCTCGAGAGGTGTTTTCCTTCCGAAGATTTTCACCATAACACGCAGTTTCTTTTTCTCTTCATCTATCTCTTCAATAACTCCGCTGAAACTGCTGAAAGGTCCGTCCGTAACGGTAACCGTTTCGCCGACAATGAAAGGAATATTAACTCCTTCACCCTGTTCGGAAAGTTCGTCAACTTTACCTAAAATGCGTTTAACCTCTGCGGGACGTAAAGCTTCTACTTTACCTTTTGTACCCAAAAAGCCTAAAACATTAGGAATGTTACGGATAATGTGTTGTATTTCTCCGGAAAGATCAGCTTCAATCAGGACATAACCGGGAAAATAATTTCTCTCCTTGCTTATTTTTTTTCCTTTACGAATTTGGTAAACCTTTTCGGTAGGAATAAGCACTTGAGAAATATAATCCTGAAGATTCAAACGGTTAATTTCGTTTTCAAGGTACTCCTTAACTTTTTTTTCCTTCCCGCTAATAGCCCTGATAACGTACCATTTTTTTCCTGATTCCTCGCTCATCTTTTTGAAATTGAAATTTAGTTGTAAACAGTTAATATATATAATTAAGACTAGAACAGTACTAACATTCGACAGTTCTAAAACATCGTATAGAACTTATCGAGTATTGTTGAAAATGAGATATCCATCAGATAAACCACCAAAGCGATTATCAGGGAAGCAACGGATACCACTATTGCACTGTTCTGCAGCTCACTCCAAGTTGGCCATGACACTTTATGTACCCATTCGTCGTAGCTCTCTTTGATATACCTTGTCAAACTGAATTTAGCCATCTTTTTAAAAAATAAAATTTGCACGGGCGGAAGGACTCGAACCCTCAACCAATGGTTTTGGAGACCACTACTCTACCAATTGAGCTACGCCCGTGTACATTTTTATTAAGAAGTCAAAGGTGCTCTTATTAAAAAAGAGCACCTTGATTTTCTATAATTTATTAGTCTAATATTTCAGTTACCTGACCGGCTCCAACTGTACGTCCACCTTCGCGGATAGCGAAACGAAGACCTTTGTTCATTGCAATCTCGTTGATCAGTTTAACTTCAATTGTCAAGTTATCGCCGGGCATTACCATTTCAACACCTTCGGGAAGGAAAATCTCTCCCGTAACGTCGGTTGTTCTGAAGTAGAACTGAGGACGATATCTGTTGTGGAACGGTGTATGACGACCACCTTCTTCTTTTTTCAAGATATAAACTTCAGCTTTGAAGTGTTTGTGAGGTGTAACCGTGCCGGGAGCAGCAATTACCATACCACGACGAATTTCATTTTTGTCGATTCCGCGAAGGAGAAGACCTGCATTATCACCTGCTCTACCTTCATCAAGAATTTTACGGAACATCTCAACACCGGTAACAACCGATTTCAATTTTTCAGCACCCATACCGATAATTTCAACGGGATCTCCGGTGTGGATAACTCCGGTTTCTATTCTACCGGTAGCAACAGTACCACGACCGGTAATTGAGAATACGTCCTCGATAGGCATCAAGAAAGGTTTCTCATCATCACGTTTCGGCAACGGAATCCATGTATCACAAGCTTCCATAAGCTCGAGTATTTTTTCACGCCATTTCGGTTCTCCGTTAAGTGCTCCAAGAGCAGAACCTCTGATAACAGGAGTGTTATCTCCATCAAAATCGTAGAAGTTCAAAAGATCACGGATTTCCATTTCAACGAGTTCGAGCAACTCTTCGTCGTCAACCATGTCAACTTTGTTCATGAAAACAACGATACGAGGTACACCAACCTGACGAGCAAGAAGGATGTGCTCACGAGTTTGAGGCATAGGACCGTCTGTAGCGGCAACTACAAGAATAGCACCGTCCATCTGGGCAGCACCAGTTACCATGTTTTTAACGTAGTCGGCGTGTCCGGGACAGTCAACGTGAGCGTAGTGACGATTAGCTGTTTCGTACTCTACGTGAGCTGTATTAATTGTAATACCTCTTTCTTTTTCTTCGGGAGCGTTGTCAATTGAATCAAATGACTTAAATTCTGCCAAACCTTGTTCTTGAAGAGTAAGAGTAATGGCAGCTGTCAATGTTGTTTTACCGTGGTCAACGTGACCAATAGTTCCAATATTTACGTGCGGTTTGGAACGTTCGAATTTTTCTTTAGCCATATCAAAAAATGTTTTTAAAGATGATAATGTAATTTCTATTTATATATAATTATGAGCCGAGGACGAGAATTGAACTCGTGACCTCTTCCTTACCAAGGAAGCGCTCTACCCCTGAGCTACCCCGGCCTACCAAAAAAGAGCGGGAGACGGGACTCGAACCCGCCACCTACAGCTTGGAAGGCTGTCGCTCTACCAGATGAGCTACTCCCGCTAAACAAGGTTAAAGGCTAAACCTTAAAGTCTTCTTTAAGCTTCAGCCTTTAGACTCAACCTATTATTTATAGGTGTGGGGGGAGGAGGATTCGAACCTCCGAAGGCTAAGCCAACAGATTTACAGTCTGCCCCGTTTGACCGCTTCGGTATCCCCCCTGGGATAATTCAATATTTTAATGAACTTATCTTAGAGCCAACAGAGGGACTTGAACCCCCGACCGGCTGATTACAAATCAGCTGCTCTACCAACTGAGCTATGTTGGCTTTTATCCCTTATTTGTTCTAAGAACTACCCTTTTTAAAAAAGAAGCAGACCTCTTTCGTAAAAAGGTCTGCAAAAATATATACTTTCAAATTAATAACCAAACAAATCCTAAAAAAAATTCAATTATTTTTTGAAAGACTCTTTGTATTTTTTTAGTTGTCTCCTAAGTGCTTCAACAGCAGTATCCGTAGCCTCTTCAAAAGTTTTGCTTTGTTTCTTGGCAAACAACTCTTGCCCTTTGACGGAAACCTTTATCTCGGCAATCTTATTATCTTTAGTCTCTGAATTATCAAGCCTGAGAATTACATTGGTCCCCAGAACACCATCATAAGTGTTAGAAAGTTTACCGATTTTCTTTTCAACAAAATCTTCCAATTTTTTATCGGCTTTGAAATGAACCGATGTGATGTTTACTTTCATATTAAACCTCCTTTTTAATATGCGCACGCGGATGCGCATGGTTATATATTGATTTTAACTGCTCAATAGTGTTGTGGGTATAAACTTGGGTTGCCGATAAATTTGCATGACCCAAAATCTCTTTTATTGTATTGAGATCAGACCCGTTATTGAGCATATGTGTAGCAAAGGTATGCCTCAAAACATGCGGACTTTTCTTTGTACTTGTATATCCGCTTAAATATTTCGAAACTATACGGTATATCATTTTTTCATAGGCTTTTTCCCCTTTGTCGGTTACTATTAAATAAGGTGAACGCTTTTCAAACATACTTTTTTTAAAATTCATATACCTTATTATATCTTCTTTATCCTTTTCTGAAAACGGTATTATCCTTTGTTTATTTCTTTTTCCCGTTACCTTTAAAACATTCTCCGTAAAATTTACGTCATCTTCTTTCAAATTTATCAGTTCTGACAGCCTTATTCCGGTTACATATAAAAGTTCCAAAACAAGAAAATCCCTGTATGAAAAAAAATCATTTTTATCAAAATCATCAAAGACTTTTTTCATTGAATCTTCACGAATAAAACCGGGCAGACGCGAAGGCATTTTAAGAGACTTGATTCTTTTTACCGGATTGGATTTAATAAAGCCTGTTTTCAGCAGGAAATTAAAATACGATTTTAGAGAACTTAATTTTCTATTTACCGACGAGTTACTTTTACCTTCTTCCAATAATTTTATTATCCAACTTCTTACAATATCGTAATCAACTTTACCCGGGTTGTCAATATCATAATTATCTTTCAGAAATCCGGCAAAGGCATTCAAATCATTTTGATATGCTTTGACCGTCAGTTCCGAATAACCCTTCTCCCGTGATATATATTGAATAAAATTATTGATATTCATTAACTTTAAAAAAAGAAACTTTGAATCAAATATACATAAAAATGTACTCGATTCAAAGTTTCACAGGCGATTAATTCCTTAAAAAACGTTAAGGAAAACAACCGCTAACCTTGTTGCTGTTGGCGCAACTTCTGGATATAAATCGCTTTGAGACGTTGTTCACGACGACGTACTGAAGGCTTTGTGTAACGCTGACGTTCACGAAGCTCACGCATCTGTCCCGTTTTCTCAAATTTACGTTTATACCTTTTTAAAGCGCGGTCGATGTTTTCTCCTTCTTTTACAGGAATGATAATCATCTTAAATACCTACCTTTTCTTTAAATGGTTAATAAATAAATTATTTTGGGCTGCAAATGTATAAAAATTTATTAAACAACGTTGCTTATTTTTCAAACCAAGTTATTTAATATTGCTTTGCAGTATGCCCCGGTTCAAATTTCAGATAAAAAACAAACGGAGAAAATGTCCCGGATACTTTTAAGATAACCCCCTCAAACTTTTAAATATCCAATATTGTTATTTCATCAATATCATTTTTTTTGTTGCGGTAAATCCACCGGCTGACAATCTGTAAAAATAGGTTCCCGGAGTTAATTTACTTGCGTCAAACTGAATAGAATATTTCCCGGGAGTTTGTTTTTTATTAACAAGTGTCGCTACTTTTCTACCCAGCATATCATAAACTTCCAGGCTTACATT
>WFZS01000197.1 GCA_015489465.1 Bacteroidales bacterium
AGCTATTTCCACTATTCCCATAGCTATTGACAATTCATGCATAGCGTTTCTTTTAAGCAAAGTTATAAATATATTTTATGCACAAATTGTTTTTAAGTTTATAATAATTATAAACTAAAGAAAAAAATAAATATATTTTATTGCTTTTATCAGACGTTTTTAATGTATTTCCGTTTGTTTTCTGTTAATCTCTTAACAGTTATTGTTAAAAATCAAACAATTAACAATAATATTTTTTGCAGTTAACCGGGTAAAAACTTGAATCCGGAGCTTTTTTTTTGTAAATTTATACACGTCTTTTCCTTTAAGTCAACAAAATCCTTTTATTATGAAAAATGAACTTCAAAACGAAGAAACTTTCTATGAAAGTATCATTCGTAAAGGTTATTCTCGCCGTTCCTTCTTGAAATTTGCCACTTACATGGCAGCTTTTATGGGACTTGAAAACAGCATGGTGGGGCAACTGGTAAAAACCATGGAAACCAAAAAACGTATTCCCGTTATCTGGGAACATTTCCAGGAATGTACCGGCTGCTCGGAATCGTTTATAAAATCGGATCATCCTTTAGTGGCAGATGTTATTTTAGACACTATTTCACTGGATTATACCGATACGTTAATGGCTGCGGCAGGTCATCAATCGGAAGCTGCCAAACAAGCCTCCATGAAAGCCAATTACGGCAAATACATTCTTATTGTTGAAGGGGCAATTCCTACCAAAAACGACGGCGTTTATTGCACCATTGCCGGACGTACCGCCTTGGAAATCATTAAAGAATCGGCGGAAGGAGCCGCTGCAATAATAACATTCGGCAGCTGTTCTTCGTGGGGTGGCGTTCAAGCGGCTTATCCCAATCCAACCGGTTCGGTTCCCGTTGATGCAATTATCAAAGACAAACCCATTATTAAAGTACCGGGTTGTCCTCCCATATCGGAAGTTATGACCGGCGTAGTTTTATATTACGCAATGTTCGGAAGAATTCCCGATTTGGACGATGAAGGACGTCCTAAACAATTCTACGGAAAAAGAGTTCACGACTCGTGTTACAGAAGACCATATTTTGATGCCGGATTATATGCCGAAAGTTTTGACAGCGAAGAAGCCAAAAAAGGATATTGTTTATATAAACTCGGTTGCCGGGGTCCCGTTACCTATAATGCATGCGGCACTGTAGGTTGGAACGGAGGTTTGGGATTTCCTATTAAATCGGGTCATCCTTGTATAGGTTGCAGCGAAAATAAATTCTGGGATAACGGCCCATTCTATAAACGACTGGAAAATATTCCGGGTATGGGAATAGAGGCTACTGCCGATGAAATAGGTAAGATAGTTTTAGGAGCGGCCGCAGGAGGTGCTGCCGTTCATGCCATTGCCGCCAATATCTTTAAGAAAAAAGAAATTGACGAGAATAGAGAAATGGGCAAAATTAACGAACAAAATCTTAACGAATAAAACTTATAATCATGGCAAATAGAATAGTTATAGACCCGATTACCAGAATTGAAGGTCATTTAAGAATAGAAGCTGAAATAAAAGACGGTAAAGTTGTTAATGCATACAGCTCATCCACCATGGTAAGAGGTATGGAAAAAATTGTGGAAGGAAGAGACCCCCGTGACGTATGGGCATTCGTGCAACGTACTTGCGGTGTTTGTACCACCGTTCATGCCATAGCATCCATTAGAGCTGTTGAAGATGCTCTTGACATTGTTATCCCTCCCAATGCCGAACTGGCACGTAATATAATTACCGTATCACATGCTTTTCAAGATCATGTTGTACATTTTTATCATTTACATGCTTTGGACTGGGTGGATGTTACCAAAGTGCTTGATGCCGACCCTAAAGCCACTTCGGCTTTAGCTCAAAGTATTTCCAAATGGCATAATTCCTCACCGGGTTACTTTTCGGATGTTAAAAACCGTATAAAAAAATTCGTAAACAGCGGGCAACTCGGAATTTTTGCCAACGGATACTGGGGACATCCCGCTATGAAATTACCTCCGGAAGTCAACTTATTAGCGGTTGCCCATTATCTGGAAGCCCTGGAATTCCAAAAAGAGATTGTAAAGATTCATACCATACTCGGTGGTAAAAACCCGCATCCGCATTTCTTGGTAGGTGGTATAGGAAGCCCGGTAAATATGGGTAATGCAGGAGGACTAACGATAGACAGACTGGCTCATGTGGGACAACTTCTACAAGAAGCTCACACTTTTATAAATGAAGTTTATGTGCCTGACTTGTTGGCTATTGCATCGTTTTATAAAGATTGGGGGCAAATAGGCGTATCGAAATTCAAAAATTACTTGGTTTACGGCGATTTACCCACCGATAACATCAGAAATATCAGTAGCTACAAATGGCCCAGAGGTATAATATTGAACGGTGATTTAAGTACGGTTCATGACGTGGACTTGGAAAACACCAACGATATTCAGGAATTTGTTAATAAATCGTGGTACGATTATTCCAAAGGAAAAAATGTCGGCTTACATCCATACGAAGGTGAAACAAACATTCATTATACAGGTCCCAAACCGCCTTATGATTATCTTGATGTGGATAAATCGTATAGTTTTGTAAAAACACCGCGTTATCAAGGTAAACCTATGGAAGTAGGCCCGTTATCGCGTATGTTGGTGGGTTATGCCAAAGGTATTCCGGAATATAAAGAGATAGTGGATTTCGCATTGAAAAAGCTGGATATTCCTGTGGAAGCATTATTCTCAACTTTGGGACGTACCGCTGCCAGAGGACTGGAATCAGCCTTATTGTCAAACTGGGGATTAGAATTTTACGACCGGTTGATTAATAACTTTAAAAAAGGCGATACGAGAATGGCAAACACCGAAAAATGGGAACCCGACACTTGGCCTAAACATGCCAAAGGTGTAGGTTACATGGAAGCTCCACGCGGAGGTTTGGCACACTGGATTGTAATAGACAACAAAAAAACCGCCAATTATCAAATGGTTGTACCAACCACTTGGAATGCTTCACCGCGTGACCCCAAAGATCAAATGTCGGCATACGAGTCCGCTTTAATAGGTACACCTATTGCCGACCCGAATAATCCGTTGGAAATATTACGCACCATTCATTCGTTTGACCCTTGTTTGGCTTGTGCCGTTCACCTTTACGATCCTAAAGGTAAACATATCAGCCAGTTGCAAGTTGGTGGTGCTTGTATGATATAAAAATTTATCAATCATGAAAACAATGACATACAATTATAAAAGAGTCTATGTATGGGAATTTGCAGTACGCTTTTTCCATTGGCTTACGGTGCTTTCGTTAATAGTGTTAATAGTTACCGGGTTTATCATAGCTAATCCGCCTTCACTTAATTTGAATGTTGAAGCCGCCAAATCATATTGGTTCGGTTATGTCAGATTGATACATTTTACGTTTGCTTACATTCTTATTGCCAATCTGCTTTTCAGGATTTACTGGGCATTTGCGGGAAATCAATTTGCCAATTGGAGAAATTTTATCCCTTATACCAAAAAACATTGGCAAAACATTTTCTATGTATTAAAAGTTGACATCTTTTTACAAAAGGATAAAGAGCATAAAGTGGAAAATATAAGCATAGGTCATAATGCTTTGGCAGCCTTTTCATATTTAATTATGACTTTATTCTTTTTGTTGCAAGTGGCAACAGGATTGGCATTGAAAGCTGACACTTCGGATTGGTGGTTTCCAAAAATGTTTCATTGGGTTATTCCTTTATTCGGAGGAGATATCGCCACAAGATATGTTCATCACATATTAACATGGCTTTTTATGGCTTTTGTTGTTATTCACGTTTATCTGGTTTTATATCATGACTACATCGAAGCGAGGGGAGAAGCCTCGGCTATGATTAGCGGTTTTAAATTTGTGAGAGCAGAACGTATTAAACAAAACATCAGGAGTTTTGTTAATAAAGTTAAAAAGCAAATGAAAGACGGCAACATAAAAGGTAATATTGAAAACGACCCGGAATAATGCCCTTATGGAAAAGAAAATAAGTATGATATCCGATGATGTCATGGAACTACAAAAGTTGTTTTACCAAACACATGACTATCCGGATAAAAAATACAACGACAGGATTTTAATTCTCGGCATCGGCAATTACTTAATGGGCGATGAAGGTGTGGGTGTGCATGCGGTTCAAGCTTTGAGCAAAGTCAAACTTCCCGATAATGTGGATATTATGGACGGTGGAACGGGAAGTTTCGATTTGATGCCTGTTTTATCGCAATATCCGTTGGTAATTTTTATTGATGCCACTATGGATTTCAGAAAACCGGGGACAATTGACGTGTTGTATCCTCAGTTTGCTTCCGACTTCCCCACCGTATTAAGTGCCCATGATGTAGGGCTGAAAGATATGATTGACGCTTTGGAGTTTAAGGGTGAATTACCGAAAATTATTTTGATAACCGTTTCCATAAAGGGAATGAATCCGATGGACATAACATTAAGCGATGAAGTGCAAAATAGTATTCCCAAAGTTATTGAAACCGTTAGGGACATTCTTGATAAAATCAGTTTTCAATCCAAAGACAATTAGCATCTCTGTTTTCGGCTTCGAAAACAGAGATGCCAATAAAAACACAATACCGTTAAATGTTTTATACGGTATTTACTATTTGCATTTTAACTTGAAAAAAATCAAGAGCCTTTTGTAAATTAACTTTTGCAAAATCCGTCAAACCTATTTTCAGTTCAAAACTTTTTCCGGCAATACCCAAAACATAAGCATCGGGGTATTTTTTGTAAATTGTATTTGTAAGATAATAAACCGCTCCGGGTTCAAGTTCATGAGATGTAAAAGTTTCCGGTGCCTCGGGAAGGCATTTTTGCCATACAAACGCTTTATTTTGTAAACCTGCATGGGCATCAACAAAAACCACCTGTTGGTAGTGCGAAAGCATCTCGGCATCCTCAACTTGTAATTGATACCGGTATTCCACATCAAAATAACCGGGAAACAATTCCGATATTTTATCTAAAAAAAGCCACCCCAAACCGTCATCTTCCCTCCCGATATTTCCTATACCAACCAATAGCGTTTTTCCGGTAATTTCCATTTAATCTCTTATTAACTCTTTAACCATGTTATTATCAGCATCGAATATTTGCAGGTGCAAAGGCATTTGACCCATAGCATGTGTAGCACAACTCAAACAAGGATCGTAAGCCCTAATAGCTACTTCAACCTGGTTTAACATACTTTCCGTTATTTCCTTTTTCCGGTCAAGCACATTGTTTGCCACCCATTGCACGGCACGATTCATCGGCTCATTATTGTGTGTTGTTGAAACTATCAAATTACAGCGTGTAATACGGTCTTTATCGTCAACTTCGTAATGATGAATTAAAGTACCGCGCGGTGCTTCGATGATACCGATACCTTCCTTACGGCGTTCACCTTTACGTACCAAATCGTTGCTTAACAAATCATCGTCTTGCAACAAATTTTTCATCATTTCGGCAGTATAAAGAATTTCTATCAAACGTGCCCAATGCGTGTACATTGTCATGTTATTGACTTTACCTCCGGTCATTTCCATAAATTCCAAGCGTTCCTGTTCGGCAAAAGGAGTTTCTATTCCGCTGCATACATTAATACGGGCCAGAGGACCTACACGGTTCCACCCTTTTTCTTTTCCCAAATGCTTCAGATAAGGAAATTTTAAATAAGTCCAACGTTCCGCTTCTTCATAAAAGTATTGATTATAATCATCGCTGGGGATATCATTTAACGTGATATTTCCCTCGGCATCTATGGCTCTTAAATTTCCGTCATACAGTTCCAGAAAACCGTTCTGTTTGTTAACAAGCCCCAAATGTCCCGAAGGATATTTTGCAAACGTATCCAAAAAACTTTTGTGCTTATTGTGGTATGTTTTGATAAAATCCAACATTTCCAACGACCATTCTATCATGGTATGTACGCTGGGAATTTCTTTACCGTCAAGAAAATATTCCCTCTCTTTAACCGTGATATTTTTATGAACACCTCCCGGCGTAGCGGCTATACCGTGTATTCTTTTTCCGGCAGTCATTTTTATAATCTCCTGTCCGAATTTCCGCATTAAAATTCCTTTTTTTGCTATTTCGGGATACTCCATAGCAACACCTACCACATTACGAATGGAAGGGTCTGCATCAACACCCAGCAATAAGTCGGGAGATGCCAAGTAGAAAAAATGCAAAGCATGAGATTGAAATACTTGTCCGAAATGCAAAAGTTTACGTATTTTCTGTGCGGGAATTGATAAATCTTCAGGATCAACACCCACTATTTGATCTATTGCCTTAGCTGCCGCCAAATGATGACTTACCGGACAAATGCCGCATAGACGTTGAACCATTACAGGAGCTTCCCAGTAAGGATGTCCTTGAATAAAACGTTCGAAACCTCTAAACTCGACAATGTGGAATTTAGCATCTTTAACACGATTATTTTCATCCAATTGTATAGTGACCTTTCCGTGTCCTTCAACACGTGTTACCGGATCTATAACTATTTTTCGATTCATTTTTTTAAAAATTAATGTGATAATTAATCATACTTGAACTCTTCATGAGAAATCGGGATTTCTTCGTTCAATAAAATACTTTTGACAACTTTCCAAATGTGTTGTGCATTCGGCGGACAGCCGGGGATATAATAATCGACATCCACAACTTCATTGATAGGATATACTTTATCCAGTAATTTCGGAATATCTTCGGAAGCAGGAATAACATCGGCTCCCAAAACCGTTGTAACGCCGTTAAGATATGCTTCTTCCAATGTTTCTTTTAAGGGAACGAAATTACGCATTGCAGGAATACCTCCCATTATGGCACATTCTCCAAATGCTATTAACACATCACAATTTTCTCTGAAATATCTAAGTACATGAACATTTTCTTCATTGGCACATCCTCCTTCTATCAATCCAACATGACAGCGCTTGCTAAATCTCTTTATATCGGTTAAAGGTGATTTATTAAATTCCACAATTTCAATCATATCCAACAACTCTTCATCTATATCCAATAAAGACATATGGCAACCGAAACATCCCGCCAGCGACGTGGTCCCCACAACAAATTTTTCCCCTTCTTTTAATTCGAATTTTTTTCTCTTTAACTTGGGCCTGATGGCTTTGTTTAGAAAATCATATTTTCTTTCTCCAAAAGGTTTTCCTTCCGACACCCCTTTTACAAGAATAGCACCTACCGGACAAATTTGCATTGCGTGAATCGCTTCATTGTCCGTAAGTTTACGTTCTTCATTATAATCAATCTGCACCGTTGTACGATTGCCTCTTTTCACAAATGAAAAGACTCTCTTGCCGTCTTTTGTCTTTATTTCTTCGACACATCTTTTACACAAAATACAACGGTTCGAATTCATCAACATTCTGTGTGGTGTAAAATCAACGGGTTTTTCCCTGTAGAGATGCGGATAGCGGGTATGGGTAATTCCCATAATATATCCTAAATTTTGCATTTCGCAATTACCGCTTTTTTCGCAACTCGGGCAAAAATGGTTGCCTTCGGCGAAAAGCATCTCTATAATGGCTTTTCTGTTTTCAAGAAGTTCATCGGTATTTACTTTTACTTCCATACCGTCATCCACTTTGGTAGTACAAGCGGTGGTGTTTTTACCGTTTATATTTACGGTGCATATACGGCAGGTGGCTAAAGGGAAAAGTTTTTTAAAATAGCAAAGAGTAGGTATATGAAACCCGTTATCTCTTGCAACATTAACCAAATTTTCACCTTTAAGAGCTTTTATTTCTTTGCCGTCAATGCTTATGCTTACTATATTATTCATAATCGGAATAAATTTCGGTTATTATTTTTTCATATTCACGGGTAGCTTTTTTCAAATCCAATTTTCCGTTTTGATGGTTATTACCGGAAACAAGTTTTTCAAAAACACCGGGAAATTTGTTATAAGTATCCATTAATGCGTTTGAAGATGTTATTCCCAAACCGCAACGGCTATTTGACTTAATGATTTTACTCCAATGGATAAGCTCTTCCAAATCTTTTTTTGTAGTGTTTTCGTTCAATATTTTGTTTAATTTAATATTCAACAAAAAATTACCGACTCTGCACGGCACACAAACACCACACGATTCGTTTACAAAAAATTGCTGTACATTCTTAATTATTTCAAGGATACTCCTGCCTGAATTAAAAATCATAAAAGCCCCTCCGCTTTTAACTCCTATTCCGGACATTTTTTGTTTATAATCACCTGGGTTTTTTACACTAACATTAGCAGGAACAACTCCTTCCCCCGATATGGGACGTTCAAAATCCAGCGGGTTCAAACATTCGCCGGCATAACCGTTATGCAAAATATATCCGGGATTATCCGCTCCTGCCAATTCCAACAATTCATTCACTTTCATCCCCCACTCTATTTCATAGATACCCGGATTTTTACAGTCACCCGACACACTGAAAATTTTTGTCCCGGGTGTTTTTTCCGTACCCAATTTCAACCAATTTTCAACACCCATATCCAAAATTTTCGTTACCGCACAAAGCGTTTCAACATTATTTACAACAGTGGGTTTTCCCAAAAATCCTTTTTCAACCGGAAAATACTCTTTAGTACCCGGCTCTCCGCGTTTTCCTTCCATTGAATGTATTAAAGCCGTCTCTTCACCGCAGACGTATGCTCCCGCCCCCATATGAACTTGAATATCGAAATTGAAATTCTTACCGGCGATATTTTCACCTAAATATCCTTTATCCCTGTAATTCCCGATTACTTTTTCCAAATTATCTTTGAGGTACATATATTCACCTCTTAGATAAATATAGCCCTCACTTGCACCGATGGCATACCCCGCCAGGATCATACCTTCAATCAGCAATTCGGGTTTTTCCTGTATCAAAACCCTGTCTTTGAACGTACCCGGTTCTCCTTCGTCGGCATTACAAACAAGATACTTTTTATCCGCTTTATTCTTACGTGCAAACTCCCATTTGAGTCCCGTAGGAAAATAAGCACCTCCTCGTCCGGACAATTTTGAAAGTTTAATCAAGTCGATTAAATCTCCGGGTTGTTTTTCAAGATATTTCAGTGCCGAATACCGCTCATACCCGTTAAAGAAAACGGTTCTTTCACCGGGTGTATATCTTATCTTGCTTTTCGGCACGTCGTATATTTCCGAAACTTTACTGCCATCCCTTAATGCACGAATGATATACCGTACTTTTTCGGGAGTTAAATTGACAAACGGTTTAAAATTGATTAAACAAGCCGGCTCCATATCGCTTAATCCGATACAAGACGTTTCAAATAAACCGAACATTTTATCTTCGGTTACATGACCGGTTTTTATTCCCAATTCTTTTTCGAATACTTTTTTGATTTCTTCCATTCCGGCATGTTTACCTACAATACTGTCGTTTAAATAAATGGTAAAATTACCGGCGTGTTGACGATGAAAGAAATGATAAAAAGTTACCACTCCTTCAACCTCCATTCTTGACAGGTCGAACAACTTGGCGATTTTGGTAATATCATCGTGGGAAACACATCTTTTCTTACGTTGAATTTCCCAGATTACCGACATCAATTGCTTTCGCTGTGGATTATGATATATTTTCATGACATAATTTTATATAAAACAAATTTCATATTCAGATATGTCAAAATTAGAATATATAATTGGTAAAAGCCAAAATTTTAACCGGAAAAACAATACGTTTTTTACTGAATTTATCTATACAAAAATTTCTTAGCTGTTAATAACTAAACATTCAATAATACTCGAAATTTTTATTGCCCAATGAAATCGCTGTTGTAACTTTGCAAATTACAATAACATTTAAATGAATACTACTTACCATATACATTTTAAAGGTATTGTTCAGGGAGTTGGGTTCAGACCTTTTGTTTATAAGTCGGCTTTACAATTTCAGTTGAAAGGTTGGGTTAATAATACCAACGACGGGGTGCATATCTGTTTCAACGCCACAAATACGGTTGCAAAGAATTTTTACGGTTTTTTATTGGACAATCTACCTCCTTTGTCCGTGGTAACCGGACATAAACTGGAAAAGGTGAAAAATGAAAAATTCAACGATTTTAAAATTATTGAAAGTGATGATCATATAAAGCCTCAGCTGCTCATTACTCCCGATGTTTCTCTATGTGAAGATTGCAGAAAGGAATTATACGATCCTTCTAACAGACGCTATCAATATCCGTTCATCACTTGTACCAACTGCGGACCCAGATACTCTATTATTACCGCTTTGCCTTACGACCGTCACAATACCACTATGGAAAAATTCAAAATGTGTGACATTTGCCTTGAGGAATACAACAATCCGCTGGAGCGAAGACATTTTTCTCAAACCAATTCCTGCCCCGACTGCTCAATAAAAATGCAATTGTATGAAAACGGAAAAATTACATATGATTTTGATGATTTGAATAAAATAACGGAATTTTGGCGACAAGGTAAAATTATAGCAATTAAAGGCATAGGCGGATATTTGCTCACTTGCGATGCAACAAACGAACATGCTATTCAAACGTTACGCAGGCGCAAAAAAAGACCCGGCAAACCTTTTGCGGTAATGTATCCCGATATACGGGAAATTAACAAAGATTGTATAATTGATGATGCTGAAATCAAAGAACTGCACAGCAACCATGCTCCTATTGTTTTATTAAGATTACGAAAACAACATAAAACCGGCATCGCCGGGCAACAAATAAACAACGGCTTGAACCGTTTGGGCGTTATGCTTCCATATACTCCGCTTTACGATTTGCTTTTACAAAAATTTAAAAAACCCGTTATAGCAACAAGCGGTAATATTACGAACTCCACGATAATCTATCAAGATTCCGTAGCATTAAAAGAATTATCAAGCATTGCTGATATCATATTGATGAACAACCGCGATATTGTTATACCTCAAGATGACGGGGTTGTGCTGTTTTCAGCTTCCAACAAGCATAAAACGGTTATACGCCGTTCAAGGGGTAAAGCTCCGGTATATATCAATCCCGAAATCAAAATAAATAATAAATGTATATTGGCTACCGGCTCCATGTTAAAAAGCGTTTTCGGATTTACCCATCAAAACAATATTTATATCAGTCAATATCTAGGAAATACCGAAACTTACGAAGCCCAAGAGAATTATGAAACTACTTTCGAACATTTGTCGGGAATATTAAAACCGGATTTCGATTTGATTGTAACCGATAAACATCCCGGCTATTTCGCCACAAATTTCGGCAAAACAATTTCCAAAAAGCATAATATAAAACGTATTGAAGTTCAGCACCACAAAGCCCATTTTTTAAGTGTTTTGGGGGAAAACAACCTGTTGGAAAGCAGCAATAAAATTCTTGGCGTTATTTGGGACGGTACCGGACTGGGCGATGACGGGAATATATGGGGAGGCGAGTTTTTCGTTTATGAGAATCATCAAATATCACGGATAAAACATATAGGGGAATTCGATTTTATTTTGGCAGATAAAATGGTTAGAGAACCCCGGATTTCGGCACTGGCGATTTGCCGTAATTTTCCTGATGCGAATGACCTGTTACAACAAAAATTCAACCCGACGGAATGGAATGTTTATCAAAATTTATTGAAAAACACAAAG
The DNA here is from genome assembly GCA_015489465.1 of Bacteroidales bacterium. GTDB lineage: Bacteria > Bacteroidota > Bacteroidia > Bacteroidales > F082 > B16-G9. Next base: position 11,651 of record WFZS01000197.1, read on the forward strand.
CTGAAATCAACAAGTACGGGTCGTTTATTCGATGCCGTTGCTTCTTTGCTTTACGGTTACGACATTCAAACTTACGAAGCCGAAGCCGGAATGAAATTGGAAAAACATGCAACGGACTTTTTGGAAAAACATTCAACAAAGTCTTATTTACAAAATCATGATATCCCGGAGCATTTTGTTTCTTTCATAACGGGTGAAATATTGAAAGACATAAAACGCAACACCGGAAAAGACGAAATAGCCGCTAAATTTCATCTTACATTGACCGATTACATCCGGAAGGTTTCCGATTATTTTAAAATCGATAACATCGCATTCAGCGGCGGTGTTTTTCAAAATTCTCTTTTGACGGATTTGTTGATTGACAGCTGTCCGGAAGAGAAAAATTTATATTTTCAAAAAGAATTTTCACCCAACGACGAAGGCATCCCGTTTGGGCAGCTTATTTACGGACTACAAAATTATAAAAACAGCATATAATGAAACATTTAACCGAATATAGAAACCCGGAGTTAGCAAAAAAAGTTTTGAAGGAGATAGAAAAAACAGCCACAAGGAATTGGAAAATCATGGAAATTTGTGGCGGACAAACCCATAGTTTGGTCAAAAACGGGATTTTATCGGTATTACCGGAAAACATCGAAATGTTGCATGGACCGGGCTGCCCTGTTTGCGTAACACCTTTACATTTGATAGACAAAGCCATATATCTGGCAAAAGAAAAAGATGTGATACTTTGCAGTTTCGGTGATATGTTACGTGTTCCTGGGTCAACCGGCAGTTTATTGGAAGCCAAAGCCAAAGGTGCCGATGTCCGTATTCTATACTCTCCTTTGGAAGCCGTACAAATAGCGCGACAAAACCCTGACAAAGAAGTTGTATTTTTTGCCGTTGGTTTTGAAACCACAGCTCCGGCAAATGCCCTGTCAATAATACATGCTCAAAAGTTGGGATTAAAAAATTATTCCATATTGAATTCTCATGTATTAGTGCCTCCTGCTATCAAAGCGCTTATGGAAGACCCGCTTGCCGAAATAGATGCTTTTTTGGCTGCCGGACACGTTTGTTCAATTATGGGATACACGCAATACCATGAACTGGCTGAAAAATATAAAATCCCCATAGTAGTTACCGGATTCGAGCCTTTGGATTTATTGCAAGGTATTCTGGCAGCAGTCAAACAGCTTGAAAACGGAACCCATTTTGTTGAAAATCAATATAAACGCATTGTCAAAGAAGAGGGTAACCTTGAAGCGCAAAATATTATTGAAAAAGTGTATGAAACCGGTAATCAGGAATGGCGAGGTATAGGAACCATTCCGGAAAGCGGTTGGCATTTGAAAAAAGAATTCGAAGGGTTTGATGCAAATAAAAAATTTAACATAAACATTGATAAAGTTCCCGAAAGTGAAATATGTATAGCGGGTGATGTGATGAAAGGTGTCAAAAAACCGTTTCAGTGTCCGGCTTTCGGGAAAACCTGCACTCCTCAAAATCCGCTGGGTGCACCAATGGTAAGTAGCGAAGGTGCTTGCGCTGCATATTACAATTTCAGAAACATGATAAAAATAATCGAATAAATAAAACATTTGAATAATGAATAAAAGTTTATTTAAACTACAATGTCCGGCTCCTAAATTTGATTTTGACATTATAACGCTGGCGCACGGAAGCGGCGGTTTATTAACCAATCAGCTGTTGGAAACGGGGGTTTTCGAGTTATTGAACAACGAATATCTTGATAAGCACCATGACGGAGCTTTTTTGGAACTAAACGGTAAAATAGCTTTTTCAACCGATAGTTTCGTCATCTCTCCCATTGAGTTTCCCGGAGGTGATATTGGCGAACTGGCTGTAAACGGCACGGTAAACGATGTGGCCATGTGCGGTGCAATACCACGATATTTGTCGTTGAGTTTTATCATTGAAGAAGGTCTTGAAATCAGTAAATTTTGGGACATTATCGTTTCCATAAAATATGCCGCGGAAAAATCAGATGTAAAAGTTGTTACGGGCGACACCAAAGTTGTTGACAAAGGAAAAGGCGATAAAATTTATATTAACACCACAGGTATCGGCATTATGCACCCCAAAGCCGGTATCGATATTTCAAATATAAAACGCGGCGATAAAATAATAGTGAGCAACAGTATTGCCACGCACGGAATAGCAATTTTATCGGTACGTGAAGGTCTTCAATTTGAAACTCAAATAGAGAGCGACACAACAAACCTGAATCATTTAACTAAGGAATTGTTAGATAAATTCGGTGACAAAATACATTTGTTCAGAGACCCCACACGGGGAGGTGTTGCAGCAACATTAAACGAAATTGCCGGCGAAATGCACAAAGGTATAATTCTGCAAGACCAACAAATACCGGTTTTACCTCAAGTAAAAGCCGCTTGTGAGATATTGGGATTAGATCCTTTATACACTGCCAACGAAGGCGTTTTTATGTGTTTTGTCGAACCCGGCATTGCCAATGAGGTTGTAAATACGCTACGGCAACACGAAGAAAGTAAAAACGCAGCCGTAATAGGCGAAGTGATTGATGACAAGAAAGGCAAGGTATTAATAACAAACCCCATGGGAGGAAAAAGAGTGGTTAACATGCCTGTCGGGGAACAGTTGCCGAGAATTTGTTAATTTTAAATTTTAATATTATGAATATACCTGTAATTATCGGATTTATGGCAGCCCTGGTTCATGTTTTAACCGGTCCGGATCATTTGGCTGCTGTTACGCCTTTGGTGTTGGAAAAAAAATCCAAGTCATGGAAAATAGGACTGGGTTGGGGACTGGGACATGTTTTCGGTATGTTGATGATAGGTTTGTTGTTTTATTTTTTAAAAGATAAAATACCCGTTGAAACTATTTCGGAGAATAGTGAGCGGTTTGTGGGCTTTATGCTTATAGGTATAGGGATATGGGCTATATACAGGATTCGTCATAACAACAAAAAGCTGGCATATCCGCACACTCACACCAACGATAACGATACATATACCCACATACACAAAACCGCCGGGGAACACGGACATACCGATGTACGGAAACATAATGCCGTATTATCATTTTTTATAGGTATCATACATGGATTTGCAGGTATATCGCATTTTATTTTGATGTTGCCGGTGTTGGGTTATAAATCCTCTGCCGATTCCATATCATATATGCTGGGGTTTTCGTTGGGAATAATAAGCGCCATGGTTATTTACACTTTGGTTATTGAGAAAATAGCCGATTCAACACAAAAAGGAAATCACGGCATAAAGATTTTTTGGCTTCAATATGCAGGAGCATTCTTTGCCTTTGTAATAGGTATTTATTGGATATTATCCAATTAAATATTACTCATAAAATATCGAACACTTAATCGTGCATCCCCTTTTACTCCCCCCCTTCATGAGTAATGATATGTGTAAATATGTTATTATAATTTGTATTTCCATGAAATTCTACATCCTTTTCTACCGGTTTTGTCACGGTCCCTTTCTTCTTGACGCACTGCACTCCGCTAAGCTTCGTACGGTGCTAATTATATTTCGCCCCTTCGGGGCTTTTTCTGATTCTACAAACAGGTTATGAACAAAACAATGTTCACCGGCTGACTCGTGCCCTTCTCCCGCGTCCCGATTCCGAGTTGTCTATAGGTTGCCCATGTAGGATAGAATAGTGACGGAATCTCTGCTTGGGTTTCTTTTTCAATTTGCAATATGGTGCTGATAATATGGGGTAAATGAAATATGTCGAAGTTGTAAAATATTACCATTTTGAGTTTTCACCAGTCGTAATCAAACGTTTTAGTTTCTCCGGTGGGTTTCTTTATTATTAGAATTAAAGTATCGGCAGGTTTTATCACAGAATCACCAACTTCTGCATATTCCCAACAATTTGGCCATCTTTCTGAAATTATCCAAAATTTATGCTCATCGTCTTTTATGTCAAAAGTTAACACTCCATGATTA
>WFZS01000198.1 GCA_015489465.1 Bacteroidales bacterium
AAACTAAAAAAGGATCGTAAGAGTTGTCTTGCGGTCCTTTTTTGTTATTTTTACCATTAAAAACAGGTTTATGCTTAACAGAAGAAAATTTATCGGCGGTGCGACCGCAGCTGGTTTAGTTTCATTGTTACCTCTGAAATTGAAGTCTTTTCCCGTGTCGGGAAAAAAAGATTTACCGGTAATAATTTCAACTTGGAACCATGGTATAGGTGCCAATGAAGCAGCCATGAAAACCCTTGAAAACGGGGGGAGTGTTTTGGATGCCGTTGAGCACGGCGTATGGGTTCCGGAAGGTGATCCGAATAATATGTCGGTTGGGTTGGGAGGATTGCCCGACAGGGATGGCTTTGTTACGTTGGACGCTTCTATAATGGGACCTGACGGTAATGCAGGTTCGGTGGCTTTTCTGCAACATATTGTTCATCCCGTATCTGTTGCCAGAAAAGTTATGGAAGATACTCCTCACGAGCTTATGGTAGGAGAGGGTGCTCTGCAATTTGCCTTGAAAATGGGTTTTAAAAAAGAAAATCTTTTAACTCCGCAAGCTGAAAAAGCATGGAAAAACTGGTTGAAAAAAGCAAAGTATGAACCGCAAATAAACTGGGAAAACGAACCGAACAAATACCATGATACCATAGGTTTGCTTGCCGTTGATAAAAACGGTGACATTGCAGGCGCTTGTACTACCAGCGGACTTGCCTTTAAAATGCACGGCAGGGTGGGAGACTCGCCGATTATAGGTGCAGGACTTTACGTGGATAATGAAGTAGGTGCTGCCACTTCTACTGGAATGGGTGAACTTGTTCTGAAAACATTGGGGTCCTTTCTTGTTGTTGAATTTATGAGGAACGGAAAGACTCCGCAGGAAGCGTGTGAAGCAGCCGTTAAAAGAATTGTTGAGAAATTACCCGACAATAAAAAATACCAGGTCGGGTATATTGCCGTTAACAAAAACGGTGAAACCGGGGCTTACAGTCTCCAAAAAGGTTTTAATTACGCACTGTACCAAGGAGGTGAAAACAAATTAATAGACAGTAAGTCCTATTATTAAACACTATTTCCCGGATTTATTGAGTTTTTTAATAGCCGGTTTATTTGCCTTTCGGGTTTTTATAAAAATTTAAACAATTTAATGTTGTAATTTGTAAAGTATAGGCTTAATTTTACGGCATATTGTTTAAATCTTTATGACTGCTACTCTTAGTAATATTTTAAAAATAGCCGAAGAAAATAACCTTACCGACGTTCTGGAATATGCCGAAGCTTTAAACAGGTATGAAAACTCAGGAGATAAAATACCTGTAGTCGTTTTAGGCAGGTTTAAAGCGGGAAAATCTTCATTTATAAATAATCTGACAGGTGAGAATCTTTTACCTACAGGTGTTATTCCGGTTACATCGGTAATTACATTGGTAAATTTCGGGGTTGAAAAAGAACGGATAATAGTTACTTTCAAAGATGGCGCTAAAAAAGAGATAGCCTCCGGGCAGTTAAGTAACTATATAAGTGAAAAGGAAAATCCTGATAACGTTAAAAAAGTGGATACCGTTGAGATAAACTTACGGTCAAGTGAATTACCGTCTAATTTGATACTTGTCGATACTCCGGGAACGGGTAGTGTTTTCAAACACAACTCTGAAGTTACCCGTAATTGGCTGAAAAATACCGGGGCTGCAATAGTGTTAATAAACGCTTCACAGCCGTTGTCGGAAAATGATATTGAACTTTTAAAAGAAACTGTTAAACAGAGTCCGGAAATTTACTTGGTGTTGAGCAAAGCGGATCTTTTGAAATCTTCCGAATTATCCGAAATAACTTCATTCATTAAAGATAAATGCAAAAATATTTTAGGCAGGGAGTTTCCCGTCTTTCCTTTTTCCATTTATGAGGACAATGAAATTAGAAAGAAACGGATAATTGAAAATATTTTCGAAAAAATTTCCAAAAAAGCTCATGATACGAATAAAAAAGTTGTTGAACATAAAATAAACTATTTAAAAGACCTAACCGTAAGTTATCTTAAAATAAGCCTGAATATTTACAATAAAAAAGATGAAGAGAGGAAACAGCTTTATAACAGGATTGTTGACCGGAGATTGAAGCTCGATTTTGTTAAAAAAGAACTTTATTTTATAACACGAGATTATTCGGAATCGGTAAGAGGTGTTCTCGAAAAAACAGTTTTAAAAAAATATAAAAGCAAACTTATAAAAGAACTTTCGTCCGAACTGGAGATAAAATACGAGACGTGGAATGGAAATTTGAGTAAAGTTACCCGCAATTATGAAAAGTGGATAAAAACCAAAATGGCCGAATCGATGTTGAAAATTGATAAAGCCGAACATGATGAGATGCAGAACTATTTGAATGAGGTTTCAACTCATCTGACGGAATATTTGAAAGGTTTCAGGGAGCGTATTGATGTTAATATGAAAAAGGTGTTGGGAGTTACGTTGCCGGATGAAAAAATTGAAGTTGAAGTGGAGTTTATGAAAAAAGCAAATATTTCTGTGTCGTGGGCGTTTGAAAGTCATATAGATATGCTTTGGTTTTTGATTCCGATGCCTTTGCTGCGCAACAGGTTTAAAAAATATTTTCTTAAACAAATACCTTATGAGGTAGATAAAAATTTGCACCGGTTCGTATCGTTACGGACTTTGGATATTCAACGTGAGGTGGAAAAATTATATAATCGTTCCCTTGATTATGTAACCTCGCAGTTAACACGCATTCAAAATATTTTGGAAATGGAACTCCCTGAATTGGAAAAACTTAAAAAGCAGTTGGAAATGCTTGATGGTTATTAAGAAACATTATATTTATTTTTCATAAATATAACAAACACAGAAAGTTACAATTTACTTTATTTGTCGCTATTTGAATATTTACATATAAAGCATATCTTTGTATGTAACATATTTAAATATAATCATTATGAAAACTTTAGCTAGATTTATTTGTGTTTCCGATACTGTTCAGATGAAGAACTATGATACCGATTTGAAATTTTTGATATTGGAATCTAATCCTTTGGAAGGATATTACTCAAACTTACCTTTGGAATATCAAACACCTAATGAGCATCATTATTTTATGTTGATGAAAAGTAATATACCTTGTTTTCAGGATAAAGTAATTAGAAGTATTTCTTTATATAAAAATGACTGTGGTAAGTTTTTGCATGTATATCCCGGGTATTTACAAGCACATGGAAAAGATTACAATTTCATCAGGTTTAGGAAAGATGAGTTTGATGATGTATTAAAGCTTTTACCGTATCTGGAAAAGAGAGGAATTGAGCCTATGAAACATAAAAAATTTGGGACGGCTGAAGTTAAGATTCAGTTCAAACAAAAAGTGGAGATGATGCAATTGTATGAAGATGTTTATAAAGATATGAGTTCTAAACACGTTTATTTTATTCCTATAAACAAAGGTATTGAATATGATATGTTTGAAAAAATTATAACTTATTTAAGAAATAATTGTGATTTCAAACATTTTGAAGCTTCTTTGGTTTATTCTGTAAATGTTCATTATGAAATAGAAGATTATGCCAAAATATATTCTCCAAATTGTGACGAGGAGAGACTAACTGAATTTATTGATCATTTTAAAAAAGCAGCCAAAGTTTACGGGGTTGATTAAAAAGATGAAGATATTTAATAGATGAATTGCTTTTTGCAATATATCCTAATATTAAATAACGTAATATTTTAGATATAACAAATAAATTCTCGTAATCACTAGTGATTTTATCGGGGTAAAAAGTGCCTTGCTTGCCTTACTATAAGCTTTTAACTCTTGATAAACGTAATTTAATAGTGTATCACCTACTGTCGTAATTTAACATTTATGATATTGTATCCTTTTTTTCAGTTGTAGTTTATATAATAATTTTACTATTTGATTCCAATGTATTTAAAACTAAACAAATTCTAGGACAAAGCATCCAAAAAACCGTCTTTTCTACGGCGTGATACCGCTAATTCCGTACCGTCTTCCATTATTACGGTTCCACCGTCACCTTTAATGTATTTTTTTAAATATTTAATGTTGATAATCACGGATTTATGAATCCTGAAAAAGTTGTTGCGGCTTAGTATATCTTCATATTCTTTAAGAGTTTTGGAAACAACAATCTTTTCACCGTTAATAAGATAAAATACCGTGTAATTGCTTTCAGCTTCGCAACGAACAATATCGTTGAGTTTAACAAACTCGATTCCGTTTAACGACGGGAGTGCAATTTTTTCAATTTTATTGACATTGGAAAGTAGCAAGTCGAGTTTTTTTTGGACTTCCGTTAAGGATTTTTGTTGTCTTATTTTTTCAATGGCTTTTTGAAGTTCAATGGGTTCCACCGGTTTTACTAGATAATCTACTGCTGAAAATTTTATAGCCGTAATGGCAAAATGGTCGTGTGCCGATACAAAAATCACCTGCAGGTTGGACCTATCGATACCTGCCAACAAATCAAAACCGGTTCCGTCTTGCATTTGAACATCAAGAAACAGGAGATCGGGTTTTTTTTCGGCAATTAATTTTTTACCGCTATCCACACCGTCAGCTTCACCTACTATTTTTATGTCTTCAAAAAGGTTTGTAAGTAAATTTATAAGAGCACTCCTGGCTCCCGGTTCATCGTCAACAACAATTGCTCTCATATTCCTTTTAATAGTTTCGTTTCCAACAAAATTACACTCATTTTTCCAAAGAGTAAATTTATCAGTAATAAATTTACCGGGTTAATAAAAAAACAAATTTTTAAATCATTGGAATAATTTGTTATTCTTCTTCGTACGGTATTTTTATTATTACTTTGGTTCCAACGGCATTACCGTTTTCGTCCGCCAGGTCGATGATTTCAAAACCGGCATCTGAATTGGTTGATTTTAACGTGTCAAACCGTTCACGGGTAACTTGGGTTCCCAATGATACATGTTTTTTATTTACCGTTTTTTTCATGCTTTCGGCGGCAGCTCTACCTATTCCGTTGTCTTCAATAGTACAAATTAGCAGATTTTTTTCTTTTTTAAACGATATATTAATAAACCCTTTTTCTCTTTTTGTAGCAAATCCGTGTTTTATAGAGTTTTCAATAAACGGTTGTATTAACATCGGGGAAATATAGATGTCTTCCGGGTTTATATCGTCACTAAGTTCTATTTTATAGTCGAAACGGTTTTGAAACCTTAATTTTTCAAGTTCCAAATTTAACTCCAATGCTTGCAATTCATCTTCAAGGGGAATGGTTTGCTTTCTGGTATTTTCAAGTATAAGGCGCATTAATTTGGCAAATTTGGAAAGATAAGCCTGAGCTTCTATGGGATTATTGGATCCTATAAAACTATTTATGGAGTTTAGCGAGTTAAAAATAAAGTGCGGATTCATTTGCGAACGTAATAGGCGTTGCTCTATACTTATTTTTGCCTTTTCCAACTCCGATTTTATTGTAATTTGTCTGATACGGTACCTGTTGAAAAGTAAATACCCCACAAACAAAACAAGCAATATAGTAATTATGAGAAAATATTTTTGATTGCGTTGTTTTTGCAGTTCCAACTCTTTGGTACGTGTTTTTGCAGTCAGCAATGCTATCTCTTTCTCTTTTTGTGCCGTTTTATATTTTGTTTCCAGCTCGTTGATGGTTTCCATGCTTTTATCACTGAATACACTGTCTTTAAGATTGATATATTTTTGCGTGTAAGTATATAGTGAATCTGAATTTCCCTGTTCTTTGGCATTTTCCATTAGTGCCCGGTATGCTTCCAAAAGGTTGTTTTTTACCTTGATTTTTTTGGCAAGATTAATACCTTCATTGATGAATTTTTCCGCCTCTTTGTATTTGCCCAGTTTAGTCAGTGCTTTCCCCGTTTTTATCTTCATTAAAGATATGTTCACATCATCAGGAATTTTTTTGCTTATGTCCAAAGCTTGCTTGTAATATTTTAATGCTTCGTTATATTTTTTTTCATTATACGAAATATCTCCCAAACTGCTCATCGATAAAAGTATCGACCGCTTTTTTCCGTATTCTTTATTAATATTCAGTGATTTGATAAAAAATTCTTTTGCTTTGGCGGTATCACCTTTTGCTTCATACAGTTCGCCTATGTTATTATATACGGGTCCTTTTCTTTCTTCTTCACCCGTCTGTTCCAAAACTTCCAATGCTTTCATATAATTTTTAAGGGCTTCATCGTATTTTTTCCAGTCGAAATACAAAATCCCGATATTATTATATCCCAAAAGCATGTTTTCGTAGTTTTTTTGTTTTGTGGCGTAATCAAGGTTCTGGTGGTAAAATTCAAGGGCTTTAACGTAATCACCTCTACGCATGCTAACTACAGCTAAATTGTTTTGGACAAAAGCTATTCCTGTAGTGTCTTTTATTTTTTTAAAAATATCCAATGCCGAATTGAGATAAGGAGAAGCACTGTCGTAATATCCCGCCGAAGCATATGCCATACCTATGGAGTTTAATGTTATAGCCTCCGCCGTTTTGTTTTTTAACCGCTTTGCCAATTTATAGCCTGTAACGGCAAAATATTTTGCCGAATCAAAACGTATTCTGGAATAATAATCGGCAAGAAATACCGCTTTTTTTATTAAGCTTTTGTCAACATTTTTTAAACTAAGTACATCTTTTCCGGTAAAAAATTTTTTTAAGCTGTCAATGGAAGGGTTTTTAGAAGTTTGTCCGGAAACTCGGTTGAAAAAGATAAAAGATGCAGAAATAAAAATTAATAACAGAATTCTTTTGCCTGAAAAGAACCGTACCGTTAACCGAGAGATATCCGCCATACGCTAGTTTGTTTTTGCCGTTTACTCATTGTTTCTTGCAAAACCACACATTCTCATAGTAAATTTACTTTGAAAACAACAAAATAACCGGTTTTCAACTCATAGAAAACAAAGTCTTTGGTAAAAATAATTAAAACTAATAAATATGAAAATAAGTAAAAAACATTTTAACTCTAAAATATTTTATAGAATATTGATTTTATTATTGATATTTTATATCGTTCCGGGTTATGTATTCTGTCAAACGGTAAATCACGAAAGGGTAAATGTGGGATTGTACGGAGGTGCTTCCCTTGATTTTGCTTACGATACCAACTACCGTTTGTTTTCGGCTGTACGTTCGCCGGGTTCCCTTTTTTATTCGGATGATAACTGTGACACATGGACTCAAGCATTCCCTATGGATTCTCTTGAATATCATTCTGATGAACGCGGTTGGAGCGGGGGAAGACGCGTTTTGACCAACAGGATGGGATGGGTTGGAGTACAAACGGCTGAAGCCCAAGGTACACTTACTTCGTCGGTAATTTCTTACGATGACGGAGACAGCGGTACTTTTATCACTGCTTTTGACAATTATATTTTAAAACAGATAGAACCTTCGGCGACGGATCAAAAGCCGGGTGCTATCGACCTAACCGATCATTGGTTTTATGTGGGTATGAACAATTATTTGCTACGAACCAACGATACTTCGACTTACGGACCATGGAATATAGTTGTTGATTTGGATACGGTACCATTGGCTGATACTTCAACTAATATATTATGGATAAGTGCGGCTAACACATATTCGGGGTTTCCGGTATTATTGGTAGTGTACGACAATGACGATGATTACGGCCGTTTGTTAAAATTTGACGGAACGGTTTTTACCGAAATATCACACCCTGTTTCAACTTATGATTATTATTTTAAAAAGGTATTTTCACACCCGGTTGATACCGGTATGGATACCGTTATCGTTTCAACCAAGGTTGCAGGAATTAAAAACATAAAAGTTTTCAGATCTTATAACGGAGGTTCAAGTTGGACCGATATAACCCCGAGCGGTGGTACAAACTGGCCTTTGCAAAATGCCGATTACAGTCCCTACTGGGAATCGACAATGCCTGTAAGTAACGGGTTACGGTTATCATTTCCGGGTGGAGATTTTTCAACTGATTTGGGTGCCACTTGGAGTGGTGGTTTTATGGAAGATAATGCTACTGCCGCCAATCCGAAAAATGAGGATATAATTGTTTGTTCAAAAAATAAAGGACCGCAAATAAGTTATGACGGAGGAGCAACATTCAGTAATCCCGATAATGAGGGCCACGCTGCGGTATCCATATCTAAAATAGCTCAATTGCGTAGAAGAACTTATTATGTAGCTACCAAAGCCGGTTTGGGATATACCATTGCGTATCACAATAACGGAGTTCTCGGCGTTGATAAATGGAAACCGCCGTACGGTGATTTCCCTATTTCGGGTGTAGGAAACGATTGGGGAGTTACGGCAGTTGATATAGACCCCAACGACAGTTTACATGTTGTTGTAGGTTACCGGGGAGGTTTTTATGTATCTACAACGGGTCCTACAGGATTTACTCAAGTTGTGCCAACAGATTGGGACGATGGTACACATCAGGATTATATGGTAACGGATGTACAGTTTATTACTTCCGATACAATTATTGCCGTTACCGGAACAGGTTCCAATATTTGGCCTTCTACAACGGTTGATTACGGTAATATTTGGAGGTCAACCGACGGTGGAAATTCATGGACGAAAATGCACCCTTCCGATGCAGGTGTTGATTTTGAACAGGGAAACACTGTTGCCGTAGGTTACGGATGGGCGGATACCGTTATTTATGTAGGTTGCGGTTATTGGGATCAATTTTATCCAACTGTTGACGGACAATTATGGAAATCCACCGATTTCGGTGATACTTGGAGCTATGTTAATTCGGGTCCAGAAAGTCAAATGTCGGGATCATACGTATCGGATATGCCTATTTATGATGTAGATGTATATCCCGGGCACCCCGATACCCTTTTTATTGCTTCCGGTGAAAATCTCGATTATGCCTTTGCAAAATCAACAGATGGAGGAGTAACATATTCGTATATAAACAATATGGTGCCGGAAGGAGCTTTCTCGTCGGTAATGGTGCTGCCGGATAAACCCGATATTGTGGCTTGTGCCGCCAGAAGAGACCTTTGGCGTACCAATGTGCCACTTAATTCAACCACTCATATTTTTGAAGGATTTCCCGGTGAGTTTGTTCCCGATTTGGAATACGGTTCTATTTTAATGGGAACAAATATCGGAATGTACAAAATTCCCGAAACTCCGGGAAGTGTAATTACCAAATGGAAAGGAGAAGGTAATTGGTCGGATGCCGTGAAATGGGACAACGGAATTCCGTATGACATTTGTGATGTGATAATAGATTCGGGAAAAGTTGAAGTTGATATGGATGCCGAAACAAATAATTTGACCGTAAGTTCGGGTGCTGCCATGACTATAAACAGCGGAACAACATTAACCGTTAACAATGATTTTGTACTTGAATCGAAAGACGACAGCAGTTATGCTTCGTTTATCGATAACGGAACCTATACCGTAAATGGAGATATTACGGTTCAAAGATATCTTACGCATGATTGTTGGCATTTTATTTCTCCTCCGGTAAGCGGCGATACCGCAGGGTTATTTATGGGTTTTTATTTAAAATATTGGGAAGAAAGTGATACTACATGGTATTACATTACAAACCCCAGTGATCCTTTGTTGGCAGGAAAAGGGTATTCATCTTGGTTAACAGGCGGTTCAACGGGAAACACTACCATTGAATATTACGGAATACCAAACACCGGAGATTACTCGTTAACGGTTACTTTGAGCGGTGATCCCGCAGAGTACGGATGGAACTTGGTAGGTAATCCTTATCCTTCCGCCTTTGACTGGGATGATGCAAGTCTCACCAAATCAAATATTGATAACACTATTTATTTTTGGGATAACAAAAACAAAAACTATATAGCATATAACGGAACCACTCATATCGGTACAGGAGGAGCTACTCAATATGTACCGGCACAACAAGGATTCTTTATTCATGCCAGTGATGCAAATCCCGAATTAACCGTTACACAATCTTCAAGAACACACAGTAATCAAAAATTTTTGAAAAACACCGAATATAATACTGAAAATATGTTGAAACTGTATGTGGAAGGTAACGGATATAAAGATGAAATGGCAGTGATGTTCAATGATAACGCTACAGATGAATTCGACAGCCAATATGATGCATATAAATTAAGAGGAAGCCAAACCGTACCACAGTTATTTACATACGATGATTATGATGACAAACTGACAATAAATGTTCAACCTTTTGACGGTCCCGTTGAAACCGTTTTAACAGGTTTTGAAGCCGGAAAAACAGGAGTGTTTACGTTGGTAGCCAGTGGGATTGGAAACTTCCCGGACGATATGGGCATAAGTATTGAAGATATCGAAACCGGTAACTTAATTGACTTGAGAACCGACTCTATTTACACTTTTACCGCAAATTCCACTGGTAATCCCCAACGTTTTAAACTCTATTTTGACGGAACAGCTCTTGGTGTAAATCAGCAAAATGAAATTAATAATGATATTAAGATTTACGCTGACAGCAGGGGTAGAATTAACGTTAAAAATACAAACGGTAAATCTTTAAACGGTATATTAAAAATATTCGACATTCTTGGCGTGGAAAAAGAATCGTTGAAATTAAACGGTAAACCGTGGCAACAGTTTAATGTAAATCTCACAGGCGGGATTTATATTGTAGAAATTTTAGGAGATAAAAGAACTGTTTCTCAAAAAATAATCATTAAATAAATAATTATGGAAAAAATCATTCACCTCATTTTATCATGTTTAAAAAAATCTTCTTTCATAATATTTCTTTTCATATTATTAACGGTTAGTTCCGAGGTGAATGCAGTAGTGGAACCCCCTGATCCCGGTGGTGATCCCACCGGGGGAGGGGGCACTCCTGTCGGTGGAGGAGCACCTGTTGGAGACGGGCTGTATGTTTTCCTCGGAGCAACATTAGCTTACACAATATTTAAGATGCAAAAAATTAAAAGTCAACAGCAGGAAACATTCATTCAACGGTAATTTTATTTTTCATGGCAACTTAATAAAAGAGGCTGTCCCGGATTTAACGAGACAGCCTCACTTTTTTTAATACTACAAATACTTTCGTATTAACTACCCAAAGTTGCCACCATTACCGCTTTTATGGTGTGTAAACGGTTTTCGGCTTCGTCGAAAACAACAGAATGTTCCGATTCGAAAACGTCATCGGTAACTTCCATGGCTTCAATGCCGTATTTTTGATAAATCTCTTCACCGATAATTGTTTCGCGATTATGGAATGAAGGTAAGCAGTGAAGGAATTTTACTTTGGGATTTCCCGTTTTTTCCACCATCTCTTTATTTACCTGATAAGGCATTAAAAGGTTTATTCTTTCTTGCCATACTTCATCCGGTTCGCCCATTGAAACCCATACGTCTGTATAAAGAAAATCGACACCTTTTACTCCTTCGTCAACACTTTCGGTAAGTGTGATGGTGGCACCGGTTTCTTTAGCTATTTCACGGCATGTTTTCACAAGTTCTTCATTGGGCCATACCGATTTGGGAGCCACGGCTCTGAAATCCATTCCCATTTTGGCGGCACCAACCATCAATGAATTTCCCATGTTATTACGTGCATCGCCGAGATATGCAAATGACACTTTATGTAGAGGTTTGTCCGTATGTTCCATCATGGTGAGAAAGTCAGCTAATATTTGAGTGGGGTGAAACTCATCGGTAAGTCCGTTCCAAACGGGAACCCCGGCATATTTTGCAAGTTCTTCGACGATTTCCTGACCGAATCCGCGATATTCGATACCGTCATACATTCTGCCTAAAACACGGGCGGTATCTTTCATCGATTCTTTTTTGCCAATTTGCGAACCGGTAGGGCCGAGGTATGTTACATTTGCACCTTGATCGTGTGCCGCTACTTCAAAAGCACATCTGGTACGTGTTGACGATTTTTCAAAAATAAGAGCTATGTTTTTGCCTTTTAAACGTTGTTGTTCAGTTCCTGCGTATTTAGCTCTTTTCAACTCCATCGATAAATCGAGTAAAAATTTTATCTCTTTCGGTGTAAAGTCCAGCAACTTTACAAAATTTCTGTTTCTTAAATTAAAAGCCATATCTTCCTTTTTTATAAAATGTTAATAATAAACTGTTTTTATCAGGTGAGCAAAAGTAGTTATTTTAAAGAAACTTTTGTTTTTCTTTTTAGTTTTCGCCCCATCTTTTTAATGGCGTTTTTAATTGGTTTTTCAGGTTCTATAACGTTGTAATCTCCCCAAAATTCGGGGTTCTCGAAGTTGCCTGCTTTTTCAACAAAAACGTCTTTAACTTTAATGTTACTTCTTTTAAATTTAATGATGTTTACGGTGTCAATATCTGTTACGGCCATTTCCGAAACAGTGGTGTATCTCGACCTGAAATGTTTTTTCTTCCATTTGATAAAAATCACCAATTCATATCTCACATACGTTAAATACCAATGTCCGTTAATGAATCTGTACCTCGTGTGGTAAAAAGTTTTTTCGATATCCACATTTGCTCCCAAAGGTTTTTTCCGGACAAGATATCCACTTGCATCTTTTAATTTACTTTCCGTTATCCTGAAATCGGCTCCGATGAAAGCTTCGGTGCTTACATCGATAAAAAATTTACCTTCGTAAAGAGGAATGCCAGTACCGGGTTTCTGGGTGAAATTTATCACATAAGCAGGTCTGCCGTCAATTACCACAAAACCTCCGAGTTTATAATTATACAGCTGAAAAATATCCTTGTTTAATATTTCACCGGGGTATTTTACAAAATCAAGATAAAACAAAGCCAAAGGACCACCGCTCAGTTTTACAACCAAAGTATCGTTCTTTTTATAATCGGTACGTTTACGTGCAATCAATATTTTTATTTTGTCGTTGTCAAAACTGTTGTTATAAGCAGCTTTATAAGTATCAAGTACGGCCTCTGCTACAGCAACATATTTGTTTCTTCTTTTAACTGTTTCGCGGTAAAAAGCCGTTAACATATAAGGTTTTACGGGGTAGTTGTTTTTAATCTTTGAAACGGCGTTTTTTACAATGAAATTTGCTTCCACCGGGCGTATCATTATTTCGGAAAGCTGAATGATTGCAGGCGAAAGTTTAATTATGTTTTTCTTTTTGTTTAGGTCCGTTACAGAAACGGTTTTGTTTTTGTAACCCAAACTTGTTATGACTAACGAATCTTTTTCTTCAGGAACTTTGATACTGAATTCTCCGTTGGTGTTTGTGATTGTACCTGTATTTGTGCCGGTTATTATTATATTGGCAAAAACGACCGGTTCTTTTGTATTTGCATCTATTATTTTACCCTTGACGGTTATGTAAGTTTTTTCTTTAACTGCTTGCCCGTAAATTATGCCGCTTAATAGTAAGGTAACTGCAAAAATTATTTGTTTTAATATCGTTTTTGAATACATCTTTCAAAGTT
>WFZS01000199.1 GCA_015489465.1 Bacteroidales bacterium
ATCTCTTATTATCAGGATAACTCCGGAATTCCATCGGATCATGTTTATTCAATAGATGTTAGCAATAACAATGACTCAACACATGTTTGGATAAGTGCAGGTTACACGGGTCTAACTGTTTTAAGCAAAGCCCTTGTAAACGGCATTAACGAAAACAACCTAAATCAAGGTTTTGATATGACTGTTTTCCCGAATCCCGTAAAAAATGTATTAAATGTAAGTTTTGAAATTTCCGCTACCGGAATTACAGCAAATAGTCCGGTGATTATTTCACTTTATGATAACGAAGGCATAAAAACCATTCTGTTTAACGAACATAACAATATTTCGGGAAAACAAAACCTGACTTTTGATTTGTCAAGATACAATCTTCCGGAAGGAGTTTATTATCTCAAACTGAAAGCGGGTAAACGTGCGGTTACAAAGAAAGTGGTAATACAATAACACCGGAAAAATTTTCATTACAGCCTGAACGTTATTGGTATTAAGGCGTTGTTTTTTGTTACATTTGTGCTAAAATCATTAAACTGTTTATATCCATGAACGATTTTCAAAAAACAATATTGGCAGGCATTCCCGATGAGCTACCCGCTCCAAAACCTTATGATCCTAAGGTTAATCATGCACCTAAAAGAAAAGATATTTTAACACCCGGAGAGAAACGGTTGGCATTAAAAAACGCTTTGCGCTATTTCCCTGAAAAACATCATGAAATTCTTGCAGAAGAGTTTGCCGGAGAGTTGAAAAAATACGGACGTATTTATATGTACCGTTTTCGTCCGGATTACGAAATGTATGCACGACCTATTGAAGAATATCCGGCAAAATCAAAACAGGCTGCAGCTATTATGCTGATGATTCAAAACAACCTTGATCCCGCCGTGGCACAACACCCACACGAGCTTATCACATACGGCGGAAACGGAGCCGTATTCCAAAATTGGGCTCAATACCTGCTAACAATGCAATATTTGGCAACCATGACCGATGAACAGACATTGGTAATGTATTCCGGTCATCCCATGGGACTTTTCCCTTCACACAAAGACGCACCCAGAGTTGTAGTTACCAACGGTATGATGATTCCGAACTATTCCAAAAAAGATGATTGGGAAAGATATAATGCTTTGGGAGTAACACAATACGGACAGATGACTGCCGGTTCGTATATGTATATCGGACCGCAAGGTATCGTTCACGGAACGACAATTACCGTTATGAATGCAGCACGAAAAGTGGCAAAACCCGGAGAGGATCCTTTCAAAGGAAAGCTGTATGTATCTTCCGGACTGGGCGGGATGTCGGGTGCTCAACCAAAAGCAGGCGATATTGCAGGTGTTATCTCCGTTGTTGCAGAAGTAAATCCGGCCGCTGCACACAAACGCCATTCACAAGGATGGGTGGATGAACTCATTGATGACCTTGACAAATTGGTGCAAAGAGTTAAAAAAGCAAAAGCCGGTAAAGAAACGGTGTCGATAGCATATCTCGGTAATGTTGTTGATGTTTGGGAAAAATTTTACGAAGAGAATATTTATATCGACCTGGGCTCCGACCAAACGTCTTTACACAACCCTTGGGCGGGCGGTTATTATCCCGTAAGCCTCACTTTTGAAGAGGCAAATGAAATGATGGCTAACGACCCCGAACGGTTCAAAGAGGAAGTAAGAAAATCCTTACGCCGCCAGGCAGCAGCTATCAACAAACATACAGCTAAAGGCACATATTTCTTTGATTACGGTAACGCTTTTCTTTTGGAAGCTTCCAGGGCGGGAGCCGACGTTATGGCAGAAAACGGTATCGATTTTAAATATCCTTCGTATGTCCAGGATATTATGGGACCTATGTTTTTTGATTTCGGTTTCGGACCGTTCCGCTGGGTTTGTACTTCCGGTAAAGAAGAAGACCTCGATACAACGGATAAAATTGCCGCCGATATTCTCGAGGAGTTAATGAACGAATCACCGGACCCTATAAAAAACCAGATGGCTGATAATATTCAATGGATTAAAGGTGCAAAAAGAAATAAATTGGTTGTAGGCTCACAAGCCAGAATACTGTATGCCGATGCGGAAGGACGGATAAGGATAGCAGCGGCATTTAACAAAGCAATAAAAGAAGGTAAAATTTCAGCCCCCGTGGTGCTGGGACGCGACCATCACGATGTTTCGGGAACGGATTCACCGTTTCGTGAAACTTCCAATATTTACGACGGCTCTAAATTTACTGCCGATATGGCAATACATAATGTGATTGGAGATTCTTTCAGAGGTGCTACCTGGGTTTCCATTCACAACGGTGGAGGTGTTGGTTGGGGAGAAGTTATTAACGGAGGTTTCGGTATGGTTCTGGACGGTAGCGACGATGCCGACAGAAGATTGCGTCAAATGTTGTTTTGGGACGTTAATAACGGTATATCAAGGCGCAGCTGGGCAAGAAACGACGGAGCAATGTTTGCCATAAAACGTGCAATGGAACGAAATCCCGGGCTGAAAGTTACTTTTCCTAATTTGGCCGATGATAATTTATTAAAGAAATTCTTTTAATAAAAAATTGAAAACAACCCGTTCGCAAAAAAGAGATCGTTTAAAACAGCGGTCTCTTTTTTAATTTTAAATCCGGTTATTTCCTGGGTTTTATACTTAAAACCGGAATCGGAGAATGATTGACAATTTGAGACGCATACGGTCCCATCCATAAATTGGATGTTGAAAGTTCCTGTTCGGTCATAATGGATATTAAACTTGCATTCACCGATACGGCATAAGTAATGGTATCATCGGCAATATTTTTACTTTCGATAATTTTAGTTTTATATCTGATATTTTCCTCTTTTAAATAATCTTCCGCCTGAAGCACAAAATCCCTTACTTTTATCCTGAGGTCGTTATACTTCGATGTTAGCAAACCCAAAATATGAACTTCCGAATCAAAATATCCTGCTATTTTTGACGTTAACGGAATTTTGTCACGAGTATATTGCGAACTGTCAATAGGCATAACAATTATATCCATCTTGTCGTAAACTTTAGCGGTTTTTCTTATGGAAACCACCGGAGTATTACAGGCGGAAACAATCCTGTTGGCATTACTACCGGACCAAAATTCTTCAAAACCGGAAAGCCCGTGAGTTCCGATAACCACTAGAAAAGCATTAAGTTCATCTGCTGTTTTACATAATTCTTTGTAAACTTTCCCCCTTCTGATTACGAAATCTATTCCGGGACAATGTTTCTCATATTTTTTTATAAGCTCATTAAATTTATGCGTAACCGCATTAAGGCGATGATCGGGGTCGATGTTGAATATTTCTTTTGAATAATCAACATGATCAACCCAAACCATTGTGATGGGCATATTCAATTTGTCGGAAGTAAATACGGCATGTTCGAGGGCATTCAGAGAATCTTCTGAAAAATCTATCCCTACTATTATTCTTTTATTCATCTTGAGAGGTTTTTGGTTTGAAAGAATTTATTATGGCAACAGAATCTGAAAAATAGACGTACTCACTTATAACCCATGCATTTTTGAATTTTTTTCTGATCTGTTCAAGTTGTCCTAATGCATCAAGCCTTGTTTTAAAATTTCCCGCACGAATTCTGTAAAAAGGCTCTTGAAAACTTAAATATGCAGGAATATCGGGGTAATCGTTATAAAAATCTTCAACGGTTTTTTGAGCCTCTTCAAGTGCTTTATTTCCGGATTCTTTAAAAATCTGTATTCTGTAACCGGGTATTACTTGAAATTTTTTATTGTACTCTTTATGCAAGTAAATTAACGAATCTGTTTTGGGATTCGTCTTGACTCCAGGTATTGCCGTTTGTGCATTAATGGAGTTTACGGAAATCAACCCCGAAATTATAAATGTCAATATTGTTTTTAATATTTTCATTGAATTATTATTAACAGTTAAAGAGCTTAAAAACAGGAAATGTAACGGATTTTAAACCCTATTAAAATTAAACAAAAAATTAATGCCGGAAAAATAAATCTTAACTTTTTTTTGTAACCTCAAGAAAACACTTCCTGCAAAGAGGTTCATACGCATCCGTTTCACCCAACAGCACCAGGTTTTCGTCGGAAGATTTACGATGTGAATAATTAGCCAAATTACCACACTTTATACATATGGCATGCACTTTTGTAACATACTCGGCGGTAGCCATAAGCAACGGAATAGGTCCGAAAGGTTTACCGGTGTAATCCATATCCAAACCGGCAACAATGACTCTTTTGCCTTGGTTGGCAAGCTCGTTACATACCGGAACAAGTTCTTCACCGAAAAATTGGGCTTCGTCAATACCCACAACTTCAAAATATTCGGAATAAAAAAGTATTTGTTCCGCATTTTCCACCGGTGTGGACTTTACTGCCGTTGAATCGTGCGAAACAACATCCTCTTCATCGTATCTGGTGTCAATGGCGGGTTTAAAAATCTCCACCTTTTGTTGTGCTATTTTAGCCCTGTTCAACCTCCTGATAAGTTCTTCGGTTTTACCCGAAAACATCGATCCGCATATTACTTCTATCCATCCCGTTCTGGCATTTGCATTTTTGTCTTTTTCAAGAAACATTTTTATCTTTGGTTTACAGGGTGATTAAATTATTTTTAAAATTAATTCGTTCCTTGCAAATTAACTAACTTTGCTTTTTGGACAAAAGTAAAAACTTTGAAAATAGAAATTATGAACCAGGAAAAAATTATCCTCCAAATTGAAGCCGAGGTGGCAGGTTTAAAAGATTTCGTCAGAAAACTTAAACCGGAAGAAAAAATACACAAACTGGACATCGACCTCCTAAAACAAAAGATTTTAAGCATTTACGATGCCGTTTATATGTTGGAACCCTATGAAGAAACCGTTCCTAAAGCCACTATTTCAGATATTAAAAAACCTGTGGCAAATAATTCGGAAGACGAATATGACGACAGTTTTCAAAAAGAAAAACACTGGAATGAAACCAAAAACGATGTTCTGAAAGCTGAAGATTTGGTTACTAAATCGGAATATTATAACGAAAGTAATGATACGGAAAAAGAGGATATTATAAAAAACTCCGAACCGAAAAAAAAAGAAACGGCGGTTGAAACTCAACCTGAAGAAAAACCCGGTGAACAAATAAAACATCCTGAAAATGAAGCAAAACCCGTTGACAGGAAAGAAGAAATTAAAAAAGAAGACACAGGACCGCAACCCGATTTATTCTCTTCCGCACCCGAAACATTGGCTGATAAATTATCATCGGATAATAAACCCACACTTGCCGAAAAACTTTCTCAAAACGTTTTAAAAAGTTTGAAGCAATACATCGGTATTAACGAGAAGTTTTTATTTATCAACGAACTCTTTAAAGGTGAGATGAGCAAATATAACAAAGCGGTTGAAGAACTTGACAGTATGCCTACCTTCGAAGGTGCCAACACATATCTTTTCGAACTCAAAATACAAAATCAATGGGATGATGATTCGGAGGCCTTTAAAAAGTTTAAGGAACTTATAGAAAAGAAATTTCAGAATTAATAAGTAATGGGCAAACTTTATATAGTTCCGACACCGATAGGTAATCTTGACGATATGACTTTCAGAGCCGTTAAAGTTTTGAAAGACGCCGATATTGTGTTAGCCGAAGATACCCGTACAAGCGGTAAACTTTTAAAACATTTCGGTATTGATACCAAGATGTCATCCTATCACAAATTCAACGAACATAAAGTTGCCGAAAGTATTGTAAACAAGATAAAATCCGGTGAAAATGTTGCCTTGATTTCAGATGCGGGAACCCCTGCCATATCCGATCCCGGTTTTTTACTGGTACGCGAATGCGTTAAAAACGGTGTTGATGTGGAATGTTTACCGGGTGCCACCGCTTTTGTGCCGGCATTGGTAAACTCGGCTTTGCCCGCCGACAAGTTTTTTTTCGAAGGATTTTTACCTCACAAAAAAGGTCGTCAAACAAGGTTAAAATTTCTTTCCGAATTCCCGCACACTGTAATTTTATACGAATCGCCACACAGATTGGTGAAAACGTTAAAACAAATTGCGGAATTTTTCGGCAGCGACAGAAAAGTTTCTGTATCACGTGAACTTACAAAGTTGCACGAAGAAAATGTCCGAGGTACCGTGGAAGAGGTAATTGAGCATTTTGATAATAAAACAGTAAAAGGTGAAATTGTTATTGTAATCGAGGGTAAAACGAAATAAATAAACTTAAATTGACAGGAAAAGAAGTAATTAAAAAAAAGGTTGAAGACGGTTTTGAATTTTTTAAAAGTATTCGTCGTTATCTACATCAACATCCCGAATTAAGTTTTGAGGAGGTTGAAACCGCAAACTATATTTCCGCTTTACTTGATGAATGGAAAATACCTCATAAAAAAGATGTTGCCGGAAACGGAATAGTAGGAGAAGTAAAAGGTAAAAATCCCGGAAAAAAAACGATTGCTTTGCGGGCGGATATGGATGCCTTGCCCATCGATGAAAAAAATAATGTTATTTACAAGTCGTTAAATAAAGGTGTAATGCATGCTTGCGGGCATGATGTTCACATGACATCATTGCTGGGTACTTTAAAGATTTTAAATGAACTTAAAAACGACTTCGAAGGAACCGTTAAGTTTATATTTCAGCCTGCCGAAGAAAACCTTCCCGGAGGTGCAAAGCGAATGATTGAGGAAGGGGTTTTAAAAAATCCCGAGCCGGAAGCTATTATTGCACAGCATGTTTATCCCGAACTTGAAGCCGGAAAAGTAGGTTTCAGAAAAGGAATTTATATGGCGTCTTCCGATGAAATAAATATTTACGTACGCGGAAAAGGCGGACATGGTGCTATGCCCGAAAAAGGCGGCGACACGGTATTGGCAGCTTCGCATATCATCGTCAACCTTCAAAAAATAGCGTCACGTGACGCTTCTCCGAAAATACCTACCGTTTTATCTTTCGGTAAAATAACCGGTAACGGAGCTCACAACTTGTTCCCGGCTGAAGTTGCAATACACGGAACCTTCAGGACTTTCAACGAGGAATGGAGGAATAAAGCCCACCGGATTATTGAAGAAACGGCTTCTTTGACGGCAAAAATGTTCGGTTTGGAATGCGAAGTTGTGATAGACAGAGGTTATCCCGTTTTAATCAATGATGAAGAACTTACTGAAGAGCTGAAAACATCCGCCGGAGAATATCTCGGTAAAGAAAATGTTGTTGATCTTGATTTGCGTATGACCGTTGAAGATTTTGCTTATTACACTCAAGAGATTCCGGGTTGTTTTTACCGCTTGGGTGTCGGGAACGAAAAAAAAGGAATAACATCGGGCTTACACACACCTACTTTCGACATTGATGAAGAGAGTATTAAAACGGGTGTAGGTCTTTTAACTTGGTTAACATTAAAAAAACTTGATAATGGGTAAAAGAGCATTTGACATTTTTATTATTATCCTTGCAGCTTTGTTTTTAACGGCATTGTATTATCTCGGATGGCTTGATAAATCCGGGAAATTTATGCTTATACCCCTTTTGATTTTTTATTATTTGGGGCAATATTCCGTTAAGAGGTTAATGAAAAAAGAAAAGGAAAACGGAGAATAATGAATGTAGGCGGTGAACATTACCGGACAGTGTGGATGGAAGGTACGGCGGTTTATATGATTAACCAGAATAAACTGCCTTTCCGGTTTGAGATTTTGAAAAGCGAAAATCACTGGGAGACATGTATGGCTATCACCGATATGGCTGTCAGAGGAGCGGGCGCTTTGGGTGTTGCCGCCGGATTTGCCATGGCACAGGCATTTTTACTATCTACAGGAAAAAACAAATTGGTGTTAATACGTGAAGCCCGGCAGGATATCGAATCCACACGCCCCACCGCCAGAAATCTTTTTTATGCCGTTGAAAGAGTGTATATGGCAGGACTAAACTCTCCGGAGCAAGCTCTTGCCGAAGCTCTTAAAATAGCGGAAGAAGACGCATCAAGCTCACAAAAAATCGGAGAGACAGGTGCCGAACTTATCGGTAAAAAAGCTAATATTTTAACACATTGCAACGCCGGTTGGCTCGCTTTTACAGATTACGGTACTGCTCTTTCACCGGTTTACACGGCTAAAAATCAAGGTAAAGATGTCTTTGTTTATGTCGATGAAACACGACCTCGTTCACAAGGCGGACGTTTAACGGCATGGGAGCTTGAAAATGAAATGGTTCCGCATGTCGTTATTGCCGATAACACAGCGGCATCCTTAATGGCGGGAAAAAAGGTTGACATGGTAATTGTAGGTGCCGACAGAATTGCCGCCAACGGTGATACGGCCAATAAAATAGGCACTCTGGGACTGGCGGTTTTGGCAAAAGAATTCGGTATTCCTTTTTATGTTGCGGCTCCCCTCTCAACTTTCGATATATCCATATCTTCTGGAAAAGACATCGTAATAGAAGAAAGGTCCGGAAATGAAGTTATGTACCAATCGGGAGCAGATATAAACGGAAACATAGTTAAAATAAGGGTAAATAATCCCGGTTCTAAAGCTTATAACCCCGCTTTTGACGTTACTCCTGCAAAATATATCACGGCAATAATCACCGAAAAAGGTATTATAAAACCCGGTTCCGTTTCAATAAAAAGAGTGTTCGAAAACTATTAAAAGTAATAATTAACTCCGAAACTCGGCATTATAGGTAATTGATAAACCACTTCGTTTTTCACAAGGTCAACGTAAAATACGTTTTTCCTGTTGTAAACATTGGTTACGCTAAGGTTAACCGTAAGTTTGGAATATTTGTTGAAAAAGAATGTTCTTTTAAAATCAATATCTAGACGGTGGTAAACGGGCAACCTGCCGCTGTATAAATCACCGTAAATAAGCCCGAGTTTTCCGTTTTCGTGAACATAATCGGTATTAACACCGCCGGGCATTGTCAAATATTCATAAAATCCTTGTACTTGATTAAAAGGAAATCCTGTTCCCAAGTTCCATCTTACATTGATTTCATATTGTTTTTTTGCTCCCAACGAATAGGAACCTATGAAATTTACGTTGTGTCTTCTGTCGTAATGAGGTGTGTAACTTACAAGTTCTCCGTGCTCATCTTCATATTGTCGGGTAACATGCCCCAGAGAGTAAACCATCCAAACGTAAAAATTCCTGTAATCGTATTTTAGCACAACATCCACACCGTAAGCATTTCCTTTTTCAATGATAAAATCTTTTGTCAAAACATCCGGAGCTCCCGGAGGCGCCGATTTTTCGGTATAAATTTTTTGTCTGTTTATATTGGTGAGCTGTGGAAAATATTTGTAATAACCTTCTAAATTAAGATTTACATGTTTTCCTATATCGAATTCCGCTCCCAAAATGGCGTGGTCGGATTTTTGAAGTTTCGATTTGATTTCTTTTCCGTTAAATGTTTCAGGCAAATTTTCGGGGCTTGTCAAAAATCCGTAAAAGAGGTTAACGACATCCCTGTCGGATGATGCCGAAACGAAGTTTTGTGTATAAAGTCCTCCGGCGAATTTTAACCTGAATCTGTCGGTTACGTTATATTTTACCGACAATCTCGGTTCCGGAGAAATCTCCGATATGGAAGCATACCAGTTAACACGGAATCCCGGTTCTATAATAAGTTTACCTGCCGTTAATTTATATTTGAAATATAAACCGAGTTGCGTAGAGTTTTCTTTTTGATTTATGTTCACATCGTTCAATCCGGTGTATGAATAATCGGTTGTATTACCTTGAATGCTAACACCGTATTTTATGGAACTGTTACCTAGAAAATAAGTAAAATCAACGTTTCCCATAAACCCGCCTATATAACTCTGGCGAGGTGTTAAAGCGTTTGAACTGATATCCGTACTGTATTCCGAATAAGAAAACAAACCTTCGATAAGCGCCGTGGTTTTTCCGGGTATGACTAAAAATTTCGTTCCGGCTCCCCATGAATCCCAACCGAAATTTGCTATGGATTCGTAATTTTTTACCCTGTCTTTATAATTGAATCCAAAAAAGCTGACTTTACTGCCGTTAGCTGCACTTAAAGTAACTTTTCCGTAAAGGTCCATATAATTAAAAGGTAAACCGTTTTTATTTGCATAGCTGTATAAAGTTTTTGATGATTGTTCCAAATACGAACCTTTTGCCGACATCACGAAAGTAACGGCACCTTTATCGGGCGATTTCTGTTTTACCAAAGGACCTTCAAGCATGGCTCTGGCACCGAATGTCGTTGCTCCCAAAGCTCCGGAAATACGTTTTTTGTTTCCGTCCTTATACGTTATATCCATTACCGAGGAAATCCTGTTGCCGTACTCGGCATTGTAACCTCCGGTGTAAATGCTGGCATTACGTATCAAGTCTGTTTCAAAAACGGAGTATAAACCTATAGAGTGCAACGGATTGTAAATTGTCATTCCGTCCAAAAGAACCTGATTCTGAATAGGTGAACCGCCTCTAACGTAAAATCTTCCCCCTTGATCACCCGTAAAAATAACACCCGGAACTACCTGCATATATTGAGCTATATCCGCCTGTCCTCCCATTGAAGGTATTTTGTTAATGGTTTTGGGAGTGATGGTAACTACGGAAGTTTTGGTTTGTGTACGTGCGGCTTCACGTTCGGCATTTACCACTATGGTCTCCAGTTTTACCGACGACTTTTTCAGATTAAAAGTTTCATTAAGTATCTGTCCCGGTTTCAAACTTATTTTCTTTTGTATGGTGTCAAAACCAAGATATGTAACTTTCAAGATGTAATCGCCGGCAGGAACTTTTGATATCAAAAAATAGCCGTTAACATCCGTGGAAGCTCCGAATGTTGTACCCGCCAAAAAAACATTACAAAAAATAGCGGGTTCACCGCTTTCACTTTCGTAAACAAACCCTCTTACACTTGCCGTTCCCGTGTTTTGAGCGAACGATAAACCGTTAAAAAAAAGAAATATTAAAATAAGGATATATAATTTTTTCATTATTACCGTGTTGTTAAAATTTCAGTTTGGAAAAAAGCGTTGCAAAATAATTAAAATGGTTGAGCCTTTTCAGGTTTTTTTAAAATTTTTTTAATGAAGAATTTTTTAAAGTTCGTGAGGTTTAAAGCTTAAAAGTTAAAAAATTGAAGGTCGGAAAGTCACAACGTCACAAAAACATAACTTCGCTTAATCTTATATCGATATTCATCATTCGATATTCCGTTCTGCATTTAGCGTTCAAGGTTGTTTAAGATGGTTTTAAAAGTTAACCGTTAACGGTTTTTGCCGGCGCGCGGAGTTTGTCACATTGAGAGAGAAAAAAATAAATTTTCAACAATACTAAATGACATTGTAAAATGGTGGGATAGGCAGTCATGGTGAGCCCGCCTGCCGGACGGGCAGGCTTGTCGAACCATGGCAGGGGAAGCCTCCGCACGCACCGGTACGATGCACACCAAGGCACAACTCAACTTTACTTATTCATCTTACATTCTATCTATAAATTCCGAACCCGAAACACTCAAAATAATAAGGAAGAAGAAATAAAACGGCAACGTCACAACATTACGAAGTCACACGTCACAACTATTCCAACCTAACCTAATCTTGTTATCTTTGCTTTAAAACTGTTAACATGCCAGAAAACAATAAGAAACTTTTTCTCCTCGATTCCATGGCTTTGATTTACAGAGCTTACTTTGCCATGAGCCGGAATCCCAGGGTAAATTCCAAAGGTTTGAATACATCCGCAATTTTGGGTTTCGCAAATTCTTTGTATGACATCTTAAAAAACGAAAAACCTACTCATATCGGAGCTGCATTCGACACCTTTGCACCTACACTGCGCCAAGAAGGTTATGCCGAATATAAAGCTAACAGGGAAAAGATGCCCGAAGATATAGCTCTTTCTTTACCTTGGATAAATAAACTCCTTGAGGGTTTTAATATTCCGCGCCTATACGTTGACGGATACGAAGCCGACGATGTTATCGGAACGCTGGCAAAAAAAGCCGAGAAAAAAGGGTTTAAGGTTTATATGATGACCCCCGATAAAGATTTCGGACAGCTTGTTTCCGAAAATATTTTCATATACAAACCCGCAAGAATGGGAAACAAAGCGGAAATATGGGGTGTGAAAGAGGTATGCGAAAGATACGGTATAGAACGACCGGAACAACTTATCGACATTCTGGGTTTATGGGGCGATGCTTCCGACAATATTCCGGGGGTGCCGGGTATAGGAGAAAAAACCGCCATAAAACTTATCAGGGAATTCGGCAGTATAGAAAACCTTTTGCAAAACCTGGATAAGTTGAAAGGAAAATTGCGTGAAAACCTGGAAAAATACGCCGATCAGGCTCTTGAAAGCAAACATTTGGCAACCATAATATTAAATGTACCCATCGAGTTCAGGGAAGAAGAGTTGAGAGTAAAAGAGCCAGACGAACAATATCTTAAAGAGCTGTTTGACGAACTTGAGTTCAGGACGTTTGCAAAACGTGTTTTTACTGACATGTCTTTAAAAAAACAAGGCAAACAGATATCCCTGTTTGATACCGGAGAAGAGGAACAAGAGGAAAACAAAATAAAAACTCTTCATGACATTCCTCATGAATATAAGCTTGTTACAGGTAAAAAGGAGCTGGAAAACCTTGCCTCCTTGTTGGAAAAAAGTAAATCTTTTGCTTTCGACACGGAAACAACGGGGCTGGACCCCAATAACTCCGAACTTGTGGGCATGTCCTTTGCCGTTAAACCGCACGAAGCTTGGTATGTTCCGGTTTCGGAAAATTATGCCGAAGCGGAAGAAACCGCCGCCGTTTTCAAAAAAGTTTTGGAAAACGAAAAAATCGAAAAGGCGGGGCATAATATTAAATTCGACATGTCGCTGATGAAATGGTACGGTGTTGATGTAAAAGGTCCTCTTTTCGACACTATGATTGCTCATTACCTTTTACAACCCGATATGAAGCACAGCATGGATTATCTGGCGGAAGTTTTCCTCAACTACAAACCCGTTTCCATTGAATCGTTAATCGGTAAAAAGGGTAAAAATCAAAAATC
Source organism: Bacteroidales bacterium (assembly GCA_015489465.1). Classification (GTDB taxonomy): domain Bacteria; phylum Bacteroidota; class Bacteroidia; order Bacteroidales; family F082; genus B16-G9. The sequence goes on from WFZS01000199.1 coordinate 13,024, forward strand.
CATGAGGAGTGTGGATTTAAACACAATTGCCGAATATGCCGCGGAAGATGCCGATATAACCTTGCAACTTAAAGAGGTTTTTGAACCTCAGCTGAAAGAAACGGGTACCGAAAAACTTTTCCGTGAAATTGAAATGCCGTTGGTTCCCGTTTTGGCTTCTATGGAAGCGGAAGGCGTTAAAATAGATGTTGATGTTTTAAAAGAGTTCGGTAAACAGCTGGAAAAAGAGATTAAAGAGATTGAGCAAAAAATCTACGAACTTGCAGGAACGGAATTTAACATCTCGTCTCCGAAACAATTGGGGGAAGTTTTATTTGAACGCCTTCTTATTACAACCAGACCTAAAAAAACAAAAACAGGTCAATACAGTACCGGCGAAGATGTTTTGGTAAAACTCAGGCACAAACATCCCATAATAGATTTGATACTGGAATACAGATCGCTTACCAAACTTAAAAACACTTACGTTGATGCACTTCCCGAGCTTGTAAATCCGCGCGACAAAAGGCTGCACACCTCTTATAACCAAGCCGTTGCCTCTACAGGAAGGCTCAGTTCCAACAATCCCAACTTGCAAAACATTCCTATCCGTACCGAAAGAGGACGCGAGATAAGAAAAGCTTTTGTTCCCCGTAACGAAGATTATCTTTTGTTGGCATCCGATTATTCGCAAATAGAACTTCGAATTATGGCACATTTCAGCAAAGACAAAGGGCTAATAGAAGCTTTTGAAAAAGGACTTGACATCCATACTGCAACGGCTTCAAAAATTTACGGTGTCCCTCCCGAATTGGTTAGCCGTGAAATGCGACGAAATGCCAAAATGGTCAACTTCGGAATAATTTACGGTATTTCCGCTTTCGGACTTGCCGAAAGACTCGGTATTCCCCGCCGGGAAGCCGCCGAAATAATAAAAAGTTATTTTGAACAATATCCGGGCGTAAAAGAATATATGGAAAAAACCATTGCCTTTGCGCGCGAACACGGTTATGTCGAAACAATTTTGGGTCGCCGGCGTTACCTTCCGGACATAAATTCCGCAAACAGTGTTGTAAGAGGTTACGCCGAACGGAACGCAATAAATGCACCCATCCAAGGTTCATCGGCGGATATGATAAAAGTTGCCATGATAAACATTTTTAATGAACTTGAAAAAAACAACTTTAAAACAAAAATGATATTACAGGTACACGACGAGCTTGTTTTTGATATGTACCGGAAAGAAACGGAGTGGGTTAGAAAACTCGTGGAAGATAAAATGGTAAATGCCATACCTTTGGATGTACCCGTGGTAGTGGATATTAAAACGGGTAAAAACTGGCTTGAAGCCCACTAAAATTTGAAAAGCGGATGGAACGGGTTACTCTTTTTGCCGACATTTTGCTGCCTCTGCCTCTGGAAGGCACTTTTACTTACAGGGTTCCTTATGAGTTAAACGATTTTTTAAAGCCCGGACACCGCGTTGCCGTTCAGTTCGGCAGAAAAAAGATTTATGCCGGTATAGTAAAAAATATTCATACCGATCCACCAGGAAAAGGAGTCGTCAAATATATCATCTCTATACTCGACGAAAAACCTGTCGTGAACAAAAAACAGTTGGTTTTCTGGGAGTGGATGGCCCGCTATTATCTTGCTCACGAAGGTGATGTATTAAATGCGGCATTGCCTTCGGCGTTTAAACTTGCCAGCGAAAGCAAAGTTATTCTATCATCAGGTTTTATTCCCGACAGCGACACGCTTTCCGAATTTGAATACAGGGTTACGGAAGCACTTTTACAAAAAAAGAAACTTACCGTTGACGAGCTGTCAAAAATTGTAGGATATACCAAAATATTGCCTCTGTTAAAAAATATGATTGATAAAAAAATCATAATGATGGAGGAAGAGCTGGAAGAAAAGTACAAACCCAAAACGGAAAAATTTGTCAGAATTGCTCCCGAAATATTTGACGAAGAGATATTAAGAGAGTTGATGGACGAGTTGTCGAAGCGGGCTTTTAAGCAGTTGGAAATTTTGATGAAATACCTTTCGCTTGCGGGATTCGATAAAAAAGAACCCGTTTGGATTCCCCAAAAAGAACTTTTAAAAGGGTCGGATGTGACGGCTTCCGTTCTGAAAACGCTAAAAGAAAAAGGGATTTTTGAAATAGAAGAACGCGAAGTCAGCAGGCTTGCCGTTCCGGACGGAGCCGCCGTTAGTCCGGAAAGTATTAAATTGAGTGATATTCAAGCAAAAGCTTACGACGAGATAAAAAAAGGTTTTGAGAGCCGTACCGTTGTTTTGCTGCACGGAGTAACATCCAGCGGTAAAACCGAGATGTATATAAAACTCATTGACGAAACGTTAAAAAAAGGTAAACAAGTTCTTTATCTCCTCCCCGAAATAGCCCTTACCACACAAATAATAAACAGGTTGCGTAAATATTTCGGCGACAGAGTCGGTATTTACCATTCGCAATACGGTACAAACGAGCGCGCCGAAGTGTGGAACAATGTTGCGGGACTGACAAATAAAGGTACTAAATTCGATGTTGTGGTCGGACCGCGTTCCGCTCTCTTTTTGCCGTTTGATAATTTGGGTTTGATAATTGTTGACGAGGAACACGATCAATCTTTTAAACAATACGACCCGGCTCCACGTTACAACGCCAGGGATTCGGCGGTTTATTTAGGAATGTTGAACAAAGCAAAAGTTCTTTTGGGTTCAGCTACTCCCTCTTTGGAAAGCTATGCAAATGCCGTTTCCGGAAAATATGCTTTGGTTAACATAACCGAACGTTTCGGAAATGTAAAAATGCCCGAAATTATAGTTGTCGATTTAAAGGAACAGCATAGAAGAAAACTGATGCATTCGCATTTTAGCTCGGTTTTGATAAAGCATATAAAACAAGCCTTGGAAAACAAAGAACAGGTTATCTTGTTTCAAAACCGGCGTGGATTTTCACTGCGCCTCGAATGCAGGGATTGCGGTTGGACCCCCGTTTGTAAAAATTGCGATGTAACACTCACATACCATAAAACAATAGGTAAACTCAAATGTCATTACTGCGGTTTTGCCGTTGATGTGCCTTCACGTTGCGAAGAGTGCGGAAGTACTAAATTGAAACTTGTGGGCTTCGGTACACAAAAGGTTGAGGAGGAACTCAAAGCTCTATTCCCGGATGCCGTAATCGACAGGATGGACCTGGATACTACGCGAACCAAAAACTCTTTCAGGCGTATATTCGAAAATTTTGAAACGGGAAAAACCGATATTTTGACCGGAACACAAATGATTACTAAAGGGTTGGATTTTGAAAATGTTAAAGTCGTAGGGGTTTTGAATGCCGATAATATGTTGAGCTATCCCGACTTCCGTGCTCATGAACGCAGTTTTCAACTGATGGCTCAAGTGAGCGGCAGGGCGGGAAGAAAAAATAAAAGAGGTGAAGTGATAATTCAAACATGGCAACCGCGCCATCCTGTTATTGCGGATGTAATAAACAACAATTACGAAAATATGTTTTACCGCGAAATGGCCGAGAGAAAAAAATTCAAATATCCTCCTTATTACCGTTTGATAAAAATTATTATAAAACATAAAGATATAGACCTTTTAAAAGAAGGCTCGGATGCATTAGGCAGGGAATTGAGAGCTGTTTTCGGTAGCGGCGTTTACGGACCCGGATTCCCGGTAGTTTCCAGAATAAGAGGTAAATACATAAACCATATTTTATTAAAAAATCCCTCCGGCAAAAGCCAATCCGAATACAAACAAAGGCTGAAAAAAGTTTTGTCACGTTTTGCGGAAATAACAAAATTCAGGTCTTTGATAATAAACATCGACGTAGATCCGGTGTAGCGTTCATCCCTTAAAAACCTTAAATTTTTCAATTTTCCAACCTTATGCACCGGATTGTCACGCTGAGTTTACCTGCCAGCCGGCAGGCTTGTCGAACACGTGACGAAAGGTAGGCAATCTCCCTTCCCTGCCACCCTTCGACCGGGCTACCAATGACGTCTTTTTTAAATACTTGTAAATCTAACTGTAACAAGCGTGGCCGGATTGTCACGGTGAGTGATGCGACCTTTAGGAGCATCGTATCGAACCGTGCGAGGAGTGGCTTGTCCCGCCACATTTCGACAGGCTCAATGTGACAGCCTCCCCTTCCTACAATTACGTCATTTAC
>WFZS01000200.1 GCA_015489465.1 Bacteroidales bacterium
CATTGTTTGTTAGTTTTAGAATGTTTGTAAACGCCATAAATCCAATACGTTATGACGGTTGCTTATTTTTATGTTTATTTTTTTGATTTAAATTTGTTAAAAATAGTTAATAAGGTTTATTAAAAAATTTGAGGACAATAAAAAAGCCCGCTTCAAATTGTGCGGGCTTTTTTGGAAAAATGATATGAAAATTTTTTAAATACCTTCTATAACTGTAGTCCAGTTGTGTTTATCTTCAATTGTACCTTCCTGAATACCTCTTAAATTATGGTATAATTTTGTGGAAACTTCTCCGGCTTCATCACCGTAAAAATATTCTTTACCCATATCGTTGTCAACAATTTTTCTGATGGGTGTAATTATGGCAGCAGTGCCGCAAGCACCCGTTTCTTCAAATGTTTCCAACTCTTCAACGGGAACTTTTCTTCTTTCCACGGTTAACCCCAAGTCTTTTGCAATTTGCTCTAAACTCATATTTGTTATGGAAGGAAGAATGCTTGTTGACTTCGGTGTGATATAAGTATTGTTTTTTATGCCGAAAAAGTTAGCCGGACCTGCTTCGTCTATATATTTCTTTTCTCTGGCATCGAGGAACAGTACCGAAGCAAACCCTCTTTGGTGAGCACGTTCTGTAGCTCTCAATCCGGCGGCATAGTTGCCACCTACTTTTATATGACCTGTACCCAGAGGAGCGGCTCTGTCCACATCACGTACAAGTTCAACGTCAACGGGTTTAAAGCCCGTTTTAAAATAGGGCCCAACCGGGGTTACGAAAACCATAAAAAGATATTCGTTGGCAGGTTTTACACCTACTTGAGGTCCGCTCCCAATCAATAAAGGTCGAATGTATAACGTTGCTCCCGTTCCATAAGGAGGGATGTATTCGGCATTGAGCTTAACGGCTTTTACGATTGCATTGTAAAATAATTCATCGGGAACTTCTTTCATCAATATGCCGTGTGCCGAATTTCTTAGACGTTTGGCATTTTCTTCCCACCTGAACAGGCGTACTTTGCCGTCTTTTCCCCTGTAAGCTTTTAATCCTTCAAAAGCTTCTTGTCCGTAATGCAATGTTGTGGCAGCCATATGTACGGGGATATACTCCGAAGAGCTGATTTCGAGTTCTCCCCATTTGCCGTCACGGTAATAACATCTCACGTTATAATCGGTTTTGTAATAACCGAAGGGTAATTCACCCCAGTTTATATCTTTTGCCATGATTTCTGTTTTTTTTGTTTGAGTTGCTAATTTACTAAATAAATCAAAGTCGGTTTGTTTTTTATCGGTAAGAGAAATACTTAATTTTTAAATAAATGGTTTATTTTGCAAAACAAATTTTAAAACCGAGGGATTATGGGATTGTTGAATGATTATACGGATCGTCACAGGTTTATTTTCGATGTGATAGCACCTGTTTATTCCGCTTTGGATAAATATGTAAAAAAAGGACATTCAAAACCTTTTGAAAATGTTATAAATGTCATTGATGTGAGAGGTAAAACGGTTCTGGACATTGGAACCGGTGCTGCTGCATGGGCTGCTCTTTTTATGGAAAACGGCGCAAAAGTTCATGGTGTTGATTTTTCTAAAAGAATGGTTAAGCATGCTCAAAAACGCTATGGTGACAAAATAAAGTTTTCGGTGGGTAACGCTATGGATTTGAAAGATTTTGAGGACGAATCTTTTGACATTGTTACGGCGTCATACGTGCTTCACGGTTTTGTTTTTGAAAAAAGAAATTTGATATTGAAAGAGATGCACCGTATTACGAAAAATATAGTTATTGTCAATGATTATTACGGTCATACACACCCTGTCGGGCAGTTTTTGGAATTTCTTGAAGGCAGTGACTATAAAAATTTTAAAAAGAATTTCATCAACGAATTAAAAGATCTTTTCCCGGAAATAATGGTTTGTGACGGGGCTAACGGACAGGCGATTTATTTTGCCGCAAAGAAAAAAGGAACTTTCAAAAGTAAAAGTTGTATTAAAAAAAGGATTATTTAATTGTAAAATCGTCGTAACCGAAAACCGGCGTTTTTTGCACCTGAACATTCGTGACTCTTGCCCAAGCGGGTCCTTCGTTGCACCATAAAATGAACTTATCCAAGTCTTCTTCTTCACCCTCGGCTTCTATATAGACACTTCCGTCGGGTTTGTTCTGAACAAAGCCTTTAATACCCAATTCAATGGCTTTTTTTTGAGTGTAGTATCTGAACCCCACACCTTGAACTCTTCCGTAAACCTTTATTATTGCTCCTTTTTTCATTTCTTAAAATACACTTTTTATTCGATAATTCTGATGATTTTCGATTCGCCGTTGTCAATGTCAAACCAAAATACAATATGTTTGCCGGAACGTTTCATTGAAGGCTTTAACCCGTTAACGGTAACATGTTTCGCTTTAACGGAAAAAGCCAAGTCTTTAACAGGCTCATTATTTATATTTGTGATTTTAATACGGCCATCAGGTAAAACGGTATAAGAAATGTTGTTTATCTTGATGCCGTAATCCATAAATTCTCCCACGGTGGTAACGTTGAGCAACTTCTCTTTTTTTAAATCCGACATTTTCTTTAATGTTTCATTAAAACCGTGTTGAGCTACTATTACGCTGTCTTTTCCGTATTCCCAAAAACCTTTTGACGGTGATGTCCATGCAGGATAACAGTGGTTTATTTCAACACTCCAGTTGTTAACAAAGTCGGCAAGCCTTTTATTCGAAAAATAAAATCCCCACATATTTTTGTCGATATATGTAACCGCCGGAGTTATCCAAAGGTATAAATCGCCAGTTATCGTTTCGTGTTTGAAAAAATCGGGTCGCGGAAAACTGTTACCGAATCCCGTATAAATTTTTTCAATGGAGTTATCGAATTCCCATCCGGAAAAGTTTCTGAAATCTTCCATGTACGGATTCCAGAAATATTTTAAATCGTACTTTTCCCAAGCTTTTTTCACATAATCCGTAAATGCCCCGTCACACACAATATCTTCCCTGTTGTTAACGGGTAAGTTGTTGTATCCGTGGTCTATCCACGATTTTGAACCGAACCTTTTTTTCATGAATTTCAGTGCATCATTCAATATTTCGGGATTTGTTGTGTAGTGGTCGGGAGTATGGAGGCAAATTTCCGAACCTTTAGCCGCTATCTGCCCAAGAAAATCCAAGAAATCGGTACTTTTTTTAATTGATAATTCTTTGCTTTTAAAAAGTCCACCGGAAGCATCATTGTTATTTATGCTGTCGGGATTTGTGTAAAAAACGCTTTTGGTAACGGGTATGCCGTATTTAACAAAACCGCCTGTTGCACCAGCGGTATCGGTAATGTTTTCTGTTCCGAAATAAGTTGCGCGGTGTGTCCTTATATCGGTCCAGTCAGCATGTTCGGTCCATATGTAAGTGGCAAGAAAACCACCGGGATTTTTCATAAATGAAGGCAAAATTTTGTTTTTTACACCCGCAAAAATCCGGAAACTTCTTTTAAATGAATATTTTTTTAAGAAAATACTCTTTGACAAATCTTTTTTGAAATTAAACGTATCGGGCAAAAGCGGAAATCTTAAAAAATTATGATCGTTTTCGTAATCCAGATTTAATATCAGCAAACTGTCTTTAACATCAAGCTGTGTAGATGAAAGGTCCGTATTATGGTATATTGCCAATGAGCCTGCGCTGTCGCCGCAAACCAAACCTTCGGTACCTAACCAATATTCGTTTTCGAAATTTGAAGTGTCAATTTTTCTGTTGTATTTGTTTACGGAAATCAGAGGCTTGAAATATTTGCCCGTAAAAGCCAGCCTGTGTAATCTTATTCTTTTTTTGAATTTGCATTCAACTGTAAATTCAATCTCCGGGCTGTTCACGTTACATTTTATTTTTACTTCCGTGTTAACCGTATCATTTTTAAATTTTAGATTTATCAAAGAACCGTTTTCCGAATTTTTGACCTTATATGATTTAAAATTCTGTTTTATTAAATATTTTCCGGTGTCAATTATTACCTTTTGGATAGCTAAAAAAGGTAAACCTGAGGTGTCGGTGATAATAATAACGGGTTCCGGCGATAATCCCAATTTATAAAAATTATTTTCGAATATGAAATTTACGGTATCGGGCAAAGCCTTTACGGTTTTATTCAGATTATCCAAAAAAGACGGTAATTTCAAAGGGCTCATGGAAAATTCCAGGTCGTCAAGATTAATTTTCTTCTTGCCCGGATTCCATAAATAGGTTTTCAAAATTGTATTTCGGGTATAATTACTTGGTATTTTTAATGTGTCGGTAAAAGAGAACCATTTGTTTGTGCCGGTAATTACTTTGTCAAGTTTGATTCCGTGCCAAAAAACCTCCCTGTTTTTATCTTTTAAGGTTATTACGTAAATGGCATTTGGATTCGTTATTTGCGATTTTACTTTGCCTTGTGATACCAATAATATGCTTTTACCTTTTAAATCTTCGGGAAATTCCGTTGCAATACCTAGCCCGTAAATATGTAGCGAGTCGCAATAGGCGCTGTATTTGCCTGAAAATGAATTTAATGAATCAAGAAATTCCGTTCCGGACCATTTTATTGTTGTATCGGATACGTTTTCCAGGTCGTTAAAAAAAACTTGTGCCCCGGCATTAAGGTATGTCAGGGCAGCAAAAATTATCAATACTTTTTTAACGGTTTTAAATATCATTTTATTTGTATTCCAAAACAGGAACTTCTTTTCTCAATACACGCATTGCAAAAGTATCCAAAGCTTCAAAATCGTTAACGGAAGGATAGAGAGCAATTGGAGCCATTTTCCCAATCCTTTTTTTGACATTTTCCAAAAATCTTTCGCTGTCAAAAATCATCCCGGTTAAAATAATTGCGTCAATATCACCTTCCAGTGTAGCATAATGAGAAGCGATTTCTTTGGCAACCTGATACGAAAGGGCGTAAGAGATAAACCGTGCTTTTTCGTCACCTTCTTTAATACGCTTGTTGATTTCGGATAAATTATCGGTTCCCAAATAAGCTTTATAACCGCCTTCTTCCCTTATCATTTTGAGTATCTCCTCTTTTGTTTTACCGGAATCGAAACAATATTCCACAATTTGACCCATTGGTAATGTTCCCGTTCTTGTTATTGAAAAAGGACCGCCCCCGTCAAATGCCTGGTTTACATCCACAACCCTGCCTTTTTGATGTGCGCCTATTGATATGCCTCCGCTTCCTATGTGGCAGACAATCAAATTCAAATCCTCATATTTTTTGTTTAACGATTTTGCATATTTACAAGCAACATGTTTGTGGTTTAATGCATGGAAAATGGATTTTCGTTCAAAGTCGGGGTGACCCGTTACCCTGGCAACATCTGAAAGTTCATCAACAACTACCGGATTTACCATATAGGCATTTTTACCTATCATTTTAGCAATTTGATATGCCAAAATACCTCCCAGGTTTGTGGCATGAACTCCCATAACACCTTTTTCAAGGTCGTTCACCATCTTTTCGTTAATCAGATAAACACCTTGTTGGACAGGTTTTACAAGTCCGCTTCTCCCCATAACCATTTCTATTTCCGAAAGGTCTATGCCGTTGCGTTTAAGTTCGTCTAAAACACTTTTTAACCTGTATTCTTTTTGGTCTATGACGTTTTTAAATTTTTCCAATTCCTCTTGAGGATGTTTTATGGTTTTCAGAAATACAGGTTCGTTGCCTCTGTAAACAGCAATTTTAGTATCGTGAACTTCGGGATAAATGATAAGGATTTTTTTCGTAATCATGATAATTCAATTTGAGCTATAAAAATATAAAAACATCCGAAACGATTCCCGGAATATAATTTTTCCGGAAATATTTTGCTGAAATTACTTGTTATTTAAGTAAAATTTTAAACATTTTTTATTAGTTAAAGATTGTTAAATGCCATTAATACCTCTTTACATTAATATTCAAATTTTTTTCTTTTGCACATCTTAGTTTTGTGTTGTATAAATAGTTCTTGTTTTATTAACCCAAAATTTTCGTGATATGGATATTGTAATAGAAGGTATGACGAAAACTTACGGTATTCAAAAAGCCGTTGACGATATCTCTTTTAAGGTGAAAACAGGGGAAGTTCTCGGTTTTTTGGGACCCAATGGTGCCGGAAAGACAACAACCATGAAAGCGATTACGTCATTCCTTATTCCCGATAAAGGGAAAATTTTCATCGGGAATATTCCCGTTCTGGAGAATCCTTTGGAGGCAAAAAAGCATATAGGTTACCTTCCGGAGAACAATCCGTTATATGAGGATATGCCTGTTATCGATTATTTGCGGTTTTGTGCGGAAATAGAAAATGTTCCGAAAGATAAAATCGATGACAAAATCAGGTCGGTTATAAAAACCTGCGGTATTACAAAAGAGAAGCACAAAAAAATAGGTGAACTTTCCAAAGGTTATAAACAGAGGGTTGGACTAGCCCAAGCACTTATCCACGACCCCGAAATACTTATCCTTGACGAACCTACAACGGGACTGGACCCCAATCAGATTGTTGAAATACGTGAATTGATACGTAATGTGGGAAAGGAAAAAACGGTGATTTTGTCATCGCATATCCTTGCCGAAGTTGAGGCTACTTGCGACAGGATACTTATTATTAATAAAGGTAAGATTGTTGCAGACGGAACCGTAGAAGATTTGAGGAAACAGGCACAAGGTTCGGAAATTCTTAAAGTAACCGTGGAAGACGGTGATATAAATGATATTTTTACAGCTTTACAATCTTTAGACACTGTTGAAACAGTTGATTTTATTGATAAATCAACTCAAACATTCGAAGTTAAAAGCAAAACGGGACAAAGTTCAAGAAAAGCCGTTTTTAAATTATGTGTTGAAAAAGGGTGGACTCTAACACAACTTTCATTCGTTGAAACCAGATTGGAAGACGTATTCCGTGAATTAACAGTAAACAATTAATTAAAAAAATAATTAACGTTTAACGGTTAACAAATAACATTTAACGAATAACAATTAACAATTAACGTTTATAGATCAACTCTCAACGTTTAACCTTAACAAATAAACCCATGAAAGAGATTTTGACAATAGCCAAACGTGAACTCCGGGCATATTTCGATTCGCTGATGGCCTATATTCTTATAGTGCTTTTTCTAGGTTTCAGCGGATTTTTTACCTGGATATACGGAAGTGATATATTTTTCATTAAGCAAGCAAGTTTGGAAGTGTTTTTCAATATTGCTTTTTGGACTCTTTTCTTTTTTATTCCGGCTCTTACAATGAGGCTGCTTTCGGAAGAAAACAGAGCGGGAACACTGGAATTACTTCTTACCAAACCTGTTACCGATTGGCAGGTTATCGCAGGAAAGTTTACGGCTGCACTGGCATTGATAACAATAACGCTGGCATTAACTTTTCCGTATTTTATTACGGTAAGTTCGTTGGGGAATATCGATACCGGTGCCGTTTTCAGCGGATATTTGGCTTTAATATTGATTAGTGCGATGTATATTTCAATAGGTATTTTTGCAAGCAGCATTACCAATAACCAGATAGTTGCATACCTTACGGCATTAACTATAGGAATATTTTTTCAGGTTATTTTTCAGATGTTGGCATCGGCTTTTCCCGGGACTTTAGGTAATATTTTCGATTACCTAAGTGTTTACAGTCACTACGACTCTATGATAAGGGGAGTTATCGACTCAAGGGACTTGGTATATTTCCTTTCGGTAACTTTTTTGGCATTGGTATCTGCCGAAACCATGTTATTGAAAAAAAGATATGTTTAAATGATGAGTAAATTTTGATAATGAGAGTGCTATGAAGAAAAAAACATATATAGGAAATTTGTTGTTAATAACGGCAATTTTGGTTGTTATAAACATAATTTCGAGTTTGTGGTTTTTCAGGCTCGACCTAACCGAGAACAAACAATACTCGTTGAGTAAGGTTACAAAACAAATTTTGGATAATCTTGATGAAACCGTAACGGTAACGGCTTACTTTACAAAAGATTTACCCCCTAATCTTCAAAAGGTAAAACAGGATTTTAAAAATCTTTTGATAGAATACAACAAGCGTTCAAAGGGTAAAGTTGCTTATAAATTTGTAAATCCCAACGAAAAGCCCGAGTACGAACGTGAAGCCGTACAATCGGGGATAAGACCCGTTTTGTTAAACGCAAGGGAAAAAGACCAGATTAAACAGCAAAAGATATATATGGGTGCCAAAGTTATGTTAGGTACCAAATCCGAGGTTATTCCTTTTATTTCCGGACGTGAGAGTATGGAATACATACTTACTTCGGCTATTAAAAAATTGTCGGTTAAACAAAAACCCGTTGTCGGCTTTATAAAGGGAAACGGTGAAACGACTTTAAATGAGATGCCTCAAGCCGTAAAACAATTGGAGGTTTTGTATAAAGTTGAAACCGTAAAAATTACCGACTCCGTTAACTTGTCAAAATATAAGGCCTTGGCATGGGTTGCTCCGAAAGATTCCATCAATACTGAGGTTCTTAATAAACTTGATGAATATCTTAACTCAGGGGGAAATATTTTTATTGCTATGAACCGTGTTGATGCCGACTTACAAAACATGCAGGGTAAAGCCGTAAATACCGGATTGGAAACGTGGCTAAAGAAGAAAGGTATAGATGTTCCTGCGGAATTTATTGTTGACAAACAGTGCGGAACAGTGGGAGTTACTCAACGTCAAGGAGTTTTTAATATAACCACGCAAGTGCAATTTCCGTATCTTCCGGTAATAACACATTTTGCGGAACATCCTGTAACCAAAGGTATCGAAGAGGTTATTCTCGACTTTGCCAGTCCTATAAAATTTACCGGTGATACATCGGTAAATTACAAGCCTTTGGCATTCACATCCGAATATTCGGGAACCGTAAAGACACCCATGTTTATTAACATTCAAAAACAGTGGACGCCTGCGGATTTCAACAAAAGCAATATACCTGTTGCAGCTCTGTTCAGCGGAATAGGTTCGGGAAGAATAATTTTAATAACCGATGGTGATTTTGCACGAAACGGTAGCGGACGTAATATGCGTAAAATCAGTGAAAACAATGTTAATCTTTTTGTAAATAGTATAGATTTTCTTGCCGATGATACCGGATTGATAGAATTAAGGACAAAAATCATCCAATCAAGACCGTTGAAACAGATAAGCGAAGGAAAAATTATGTTTCTTAAATGGTTGAACTTTTTGTTACCTGTATTGCTGATAGTTTTATACGGAATTATAAGAGCTCAATACAGAAAAAATCAACGTATTAAAAGAATGGAGGAAGATTATGTTAAGTAAACTTAATACCAAAACATTGCTGATATTGTTGGTGGTGTTGATAGCATTGTTTGCCGTGCTTTACATGTCCGACAATACCGAAAGTTCATATAAAACGGAAATACTAAACTTAGATACGGCATCTGTTAACAGGATAAAAATAGAGGTGCCCGGAAAAGATACCATAAACCTTGTTAAAGAAAACGGTGTATGGAAAGTTTCGGATAACGGAATTATGGCGGATGCCGATGTAAATAAAATAAAGGCTTTGTTGAACAGAATGAAGCCGCTAAAAACCTTACGATTGGCGTCTAATGATAAAAAACATTGGGAAAAATTCGGAGTGGGAGAAAAAGATAAAAGCACCGATTTTTACTTTTATAACGGCAATAAATTGCTTTCCGGATTAAGATTGGGAAAAGTTGATTATCAAGCTCCTGAAACGGGTAATGAAAATCCTTATATGAAGGGTAATCAGGGGATTATGATAGGTTATGCCAGGGTTTCGGATGATGATAATGTATATGTAATTGACGGTTATTTGAAACTTACATTCGGCGGTAATGTTGACGGGTACAGGAAGAAAAACATCATTAAAACCGATCCCAAAGGTATAGAGGAGGTTACCTTTAAAAGCGGTGATGCCGGATTTAGCCTTAAAAAAGAGTCGGGTAAATGGTTTGTTGACGGAGTTGTGGCTGATTCCGCCAACACTGCAAAATTTTTGAATAACATATCGCGTTTAAACGGTTATACATTTTATAAGAGTTCTAGAATTAAAGGATTAAAACCCGTTGGAACCGTCAAAGTAAAAACCGTAAAAGAGCTGATAACAGTTAATGCTTATGCCGTTGACAGTACGGATATGGCTTTGGTATCAACGCAAAACAAAAATAATGTTATAAAAGACAAAAAACGTAAGTCGTTTGAGAGATTGTTTAAAGATAAGCAGTATTTTCTTGGAAAGTAGTTAAATTTAAAGCCCGGGAGTAAACACTTTCCGGGTTTTTTAATAATATAAATGTAAAATTGTGTTTTTCACCATATTTTTAACGGTAAAACTTTTTTGCAAAGAAATTTTTTCTATTTTTGCAGCTCCAAAAAAGTAAGCATTAAATAAAAAAACTTAATAATGTACGCAATAGTTGAAATAGCAGGCCAACAATTCAAAGTGGAACAAGGACAGGAAGTTTTTGTTCACCGCCTGGACAACGAAGAAGGCTCGGAAGTAGAGTTTGACAAAGTGTTTTTAGTTGACGACAACGGCTCCGTAAAAGTGGGTACTCCTTTAGTAGAGGGTGCTAAAGTTAACGGAAAGGTTGTTGAACACCTTAGAGGCGATAAAGTTATTGTTTTCAAAAAGAAAAGAAGAAAAGGATATCAAAAACAAAACGGACATCGTCAGAATTTTAGCAAAGTTCGTATTGAAAAAATTACTGTTTAATATATCCGTCAGCGGATTTAAAATCTAAGAAAAATGGCTCATAAAAAAGGAATGGGTAGTTCGCACAACGGTCGCGAATCAGAAAGTAAAAGATTAGGAGTAAAAATTTACGGCGGACAGTTTGCCAAAGCCGGTAATATTATAGTTCGTCAAAGAGGGACCTCTCATCATCCCGGCTTAAACGTAGGCATGGGAAAAGATCATACTCTTTTTGCTCTTACCGACGGTATTGTAGAATTCCGTAAAAGAAAAAATAACAAATCCTACGTTAGCGTAGTGCCTTTTGAAACAAAACCCGAAAACAACTAATATTTGTTGTTTCTTGATTTGTAAAGATATTAATCCCGGTGGTGAATAACACTTCCGGGATTTTTAGTTTTACCTCTCACCGAATACAATTTCAAACTTTTTCTTTTGTCCGTTTCTTAAAACCGTAAATACGGCTTTATCACCGGGTTTGTATGTTTTTAAAATTGCCGTGTATCCTTTGAGTCCGGTTACTTTTTTGTTATCAACCAAAATGATAATATCTCCTTTTTTCAAGCCGGCTTTCATTGCCGGTGAGTCGTCCAGTAATGAACCGACTCTTACGCCTTTACCGGTAAAAGCGAAATCGGGAACAGTACCTGTTGAAGCCCGTTTCCCATGTGAAGTATTACGCTCTGCAGGTTTAAGATGTCCGCCGCTTTTACCTGTAAAAGGCATAGGTTCTTTTCTGTCGGCCAAATAACCAACAACTTCTTTTGCCACAATCGCCACTTTAACCAAGCCTGTGCTGTCTATTTTTTCCCACGTGTCCGTAGGACGATGATAATTTTCGGTAGCACCTGTAAAAAGCTGTATGGCGGGAATACCTTTTTCAATGAAAGAAATTTGATCGCTTGCATCCAAATCTGTTGTCAATACCTCACTTTTAATACCCGTAGTATAATCTGTACCCATAAAGATAAATTTCCATTCACGGGCAGTGTTACCGTTTAATACCATTAGTTTTTTGTCGAAAAGCGAACCGTCGGTATCAATATTTACATCTGCCATAGGTTTGCCTTTAAAATATTCGTTAAGGTGATTTGCAAAATATCTTGAGCCTATCAGACCGGCTTCTTCACCGCTGAAAGCGGCAAAGACAATTGTTCTTTTCGGTTTTGATTTTGCCAGGTTTTTAGCCAATTCCAAAAGGATGGCTATGCCGCTTGCGTTGTCGTCTGCACCATGGTGTATTTTACCGCTGTCGCCTTTGTGCACATCGGGCCATCCCAATCCCAAATGATCATAATGTGCCGAAACTATTACAGGTTCTTCTTTTAGAGAGGAATCGCTTCCCGGAATTATGGCTATAACATTTTTTAATATAACGTTTTTTTCTCCCGGTTTTCCTGGGAAGTAATGCTTAAATGATTGGTAATAACTTTTACCAAGGGGTTTTAATCCGTATTTTTTAAATTTACCGGCAATAAACTCGGCGGCAGAGTCAATTTCAGGAGTGCCCAGTCCTCGTCCTTTCAAATCATCCGATGATAAATATCTTATCGTATTCATCATGTTTTTTGATGAAAACACAGGCTTCATGGTAGCCAAAGCTTTGTGTTCACGGGCAACTTTAATGTCCGATGCTTTCTTATCGAAGGTTTTGATAAGCGGTGAATTGATAACGGGCCATTCGCCTTTTGCAATGTTGGTAGGTTCGCCGCCCGTAAATGCCAGGTAGCTGTATTTTCCGTAGTGAGGAAGTTTCCGAACCAACCCCGGTACCGCATCATTACTGCCGGGAGCTATAAAAATATAACTATGGTTTGCATCTCCGGGACGAAAAAATGTAAACACAAAGCTGTTACCATTGACCGGTAACACTTTGTTAAACAGGTAAACGGAATCGTTTTTTATTGATGAGCCGTAGCCGGAAAGAGAAAGTTTTACGGTATCAATGAATTTGTTTTCAAAACCTAAAATCCATGGCGTTTTGTCGGCCGGAAGGCAGGTAAGTTCATTATCGTAAACTATTTCAAAATCGTCATTATCCGATTCTTTCCATTTGTCAACAAAGGATAAATAAACCTCTTTTTCAACTTTGTTAGCAGCCGAAGGAAGGATAAATACATTATTCTTACTTGCCCATATCTTTGACAAAGCCGGAGGAACTTCGGTAGGAGCAACTTTTCTGAAAACATCATAATTCGGGTCTATTGCAACTTTCAAAGGTTTTTCTTTCAAAAACAGCTGGTAACTTTCCCTTTTATTATTCATGTTGACGGTAAAATTTTTTAAACCGGATTTTGTTGCAATTATTACCGGAACATCCACGTTAAAGGGATCTTCACTTTGTATTTGTTTTAAAGTAACATACACGCGGTATGAATTTCCGAATTTGTCAAAATAGATGGTATCGATAATTATTTCGGGTGCTCCCGTGCGGTTAATCCACTGATTGAAAAAAGGCTTTAAATCCTCTGCCGAAACTTTTTCCATTGATTTTCTGATGTCATCAAAAGATGCTGTTTTGAATTTGAAATTACGGTAAAGTTCACGCCAGCCGTTAATGAAAGTGGTGTCTCCCAATTTCATTCGCAACATGTGCCAAACCATTAATGCTTTGCCGTATCCTATGGCTTCACTTGGGGCGTCATGTCTGGCAATAAACTTGCTTAGCGGAAAATCATTTTCATTATTCACGAAATCGGTGAATTTTTTAAGAGTGGATCTTCTGTATTCAATACCTTTATTATGTTGCTCTTTTATCAAGTGGTCGGCTAAATAGGCCGTTATTCCTTCGCACCAGTTTCCTTTGTCAAAATCCACGTAAACACTGTTACCCCACCAATTATGCAAAAGTTCGTGAGGATAGGAGGAATGTAATATAAAAGGAAATCTTATAATTTTTTCACCTAAAAGAGTGAAAGAGGGCATTCCGTATCCGGTTTCCCAAAAGTTTTCAACCAAAGCAAATTTTGAATATGGGTATTTTCCGATAAGGTCACTGTACATTTCCATATACTGTTCGGTAACGTCAAGATATTTGTTAGCCAACGATTCGTCAGGGGTTCTTAAAAACGCCATCGCCTCAACGCCGTTGTTCATTGTGTATTGATATTTTGTAAAAGGTGCTGCTATCAAGAAAATTTCCTCTTGCGGATATTTGCAATACCATTTATAATTATTTACTCCATTCGGTTGAACATACTTTCCTTGTGAAACACTTTTCCAACCTTCAGGCAGTTGCGTTGACAGTTCAAACGATACAAAATTACTGTCGGTGGGTATCCAGTAGCTTGAGCCTGCAAGATAAACACCTTTACTACAAATTATTCCCGAAGTTTCACTGAAACCTCTCTGATAATTGGGTCCGCTTTTTTTAACTCCGGCATCAATTTTTCCGGAGTAAGATAATTCTATAATGTTATTTTTCCCTTTGATACGGCATTTGTAGGTTGTTAATTTTAAAGAGTTGTCTTCCACATCGCGGTCCATTCCCAAATCACCGGCTTTTACATACTTTTTTACTACCCTGAGTTTGCAGTTTTTCGATGTATTTTCGATAACCAAATTACCGTTTAATGAAAAAACAAACTCTTTGGTTTTTTCCGGTAATGTTATCTTATCGTTAACTTTTATGTATGACGAGTCGGGTATTATTTTTACGTTAAGTTTGTGGAATATTGTGTTTTGTGAATATGATAATAAACCTAAAACCGAGAATGTAAATATTATGAATAAACGTTTCATTTTTTATTGATTTTTATAAAAATCAAAAGTAAATTTTTTATTTCAACGATTTTTATAAATAAGAGGTTAAATAATATTAATACATTTGAAAATAATTTTCAGAAAATGGGAAAATCCAAATATCATATTCTTCTGGTTGATGACGAGCCTGATATTAGAGAATTTTTAACATATAATCTTGAAAGGGAAGGTTACAAGGTCTCAAAAGCAAAGAATGGTGTTGAAGCAGTGGCCAAGGTGAAAAAATCAAAGCCGGATCTTATATTGATGGATATTATGATGCCTAAAATGGACGGGTTGACGGCAATTAAAAAGATACGCGAATTAAAAGGTGCTGATGATATAATTGTGGTGTTTCTTACCGCCAGGTCGGAGGAATTGTCGCAAATAGCGGGCTTTGAAGCCGGTGCCGACGATTATGTTTCCAAACCCGTACAACCCAAAGTTTTGATGCACCGTATAAAAGCTTTACTGAGGAGGTTGAAAAAAGAAGAAACCAAAGAGGCGGTACGTAAAATGGGTAAATTAACCATTGATACATCAAAATACATTGTTTCACTTGACGGTAAGGAAATTTTCTTTCCTCGTAAAGAGTTTGAACTTTTGAATATGCTATCGTCAAAGCCAGATAAAGTTTTCGGACGGGAAGAGATACTTTCAAAAGTTTGGGGAAAAGAGGTCGTGGTAGGAGACAGAACCATTGATGTTCATATAAGGAAGATTAGGGAAAAGCTTGGAAACGATATAATAGTAACCATAAAAGGAGTAGGTTATAAATTTATTCAGCCAGGATAAATATGAAGTTTAAAAATTTAAATCCCGATAACCTTGCGATAATTGATTCTTTTTTAGTCTCTTTGGTATATGTTATTGCATATTTGACCGTTTCTTTCCTTTGGTTCGATTTTAGGTTTTTACCTTTATTGATAAGTGCCCCTGTCGTTTTTATTATTAACTATCTGATTATAGAGTATTCTTTCAGAACATTTATTTACAAAAGAATAAAGTTGATTTATAAGGTGATAGGAGAAAAGACAAAAGACGTAAGCGAACAGCATGATTCAAAGAATTTATTTGATGACGTTGAGGAAGTCGTGTTTAAATGGAGTGAAACAAAAAATAAAGAAATTGAAGAGTTGAAAAAGATGGCTGCTTACAGACGTGAATTTCTAGGAAATGTTTCGCATGAACTAAAAACTCCTATCTTCAACATTCAAGGTTATGTTTCCACATTACTTGACGGGGGTTTGGAAGATGATAAGGTAAACAGAAAATTCCTGAAAAAAACAAACCGGAGTGTTGACAGACTGATACGTATAGTTACCGACCTTGAACAGATATCCAAACTTGAATCGGGAGAACTTAAACTTAATTTGGAAACTTTTGATTTGTACAAACTTGTGGAAGAGGTTGCGGATTTTATGGAATTGAAGGCGGAAAAAGGGGGTGCAAAGATTTTGATAACTCCTGAAAATCGTTCGGAATTTTATGTGTATGCCGATAGGGAATCAATAAAAGAAGTGTTAATTAATCTTATTGATAATGCCGTAAAATACGGTGATAGACATAACAACAAGGTAACAATAGGTCTCTACGATATGGATGAAAAAGTTGTTGTGGAAGTTGCTGATAACGGACCGGGTATTCCGCAAGAGTATCTCCCAAGGGTTTTTGAACGGTTTTTCCGCACCGATAAAGCAAGGTCGCGTAAAAAAGGTGGTACCGGATTGGGATTAGCCATAGTGAAACATATAATAGAAGCACATAATCAAACGGTTACCGTAAAGAGTGATGTAGGTAAGGGAACAACATTTTCATTTACCATTGAAAAACGAAAATAGTACTGACTGAATCGTTATTTATATGCGGCAGCATGCTGTATTTTAAAATTGTTACGAAAATCTTGCATTACTCTTTTAAGTATCTTTGCAAACCTTTAAATTCCTTTTAAAATGAATAAAACAATTTTATTAATTTTTGCGTTGGCAATTACATTTACGATAACCGGATGTAAAGAAACAAATAAGGTGGGAAAAATGAAAAATCCTTTTTTTACGGAATGGAACACTCCTTTCGGGGTACCTCCTTTCGATAAAATAAAAACTTCCGATTACAAACCGGCATTTGAAAAAGCACTTGCTGAACATAAAAAAGAAATAGACAGCATTGCGGAAAATCCGGAACCACCTACTTTTGAGAATACAGTGGAAGCGTTGGCGTATTCGGGAAGATTGCTTGATAAGGTAAATGCTGTTTTTGAAGGACAGTTAGGTGTTAATTCAAATGACGAAATACAAAAAGTTTCTTTGGAGATTTCACCGAAACTTTCAAAGCACCAAGATGAAATAATAATGAATGAAAAACTCTTTAAAAGAGTTGAAAAAGTTTATAAAAACAGGGATAAATTGAATCTGAATCCCGAGCAAAAATATCTTTTAAAAAACACATATGAAAATTTTGTAAGAAACGGTGCGAACCTAAACGAAAACGATAAAAAAAGGTTACAGGAAATAAACGGCAAACTTTCGGTTCTGACTTTAAAATTCGATCAAAACGTTTTGAAAGAAACCAATAATTACAAACTTGTAATAGATAAAAAAGAAGACCTTGAAGGATTGCCTCAAAACGTTATTGACGAAGCTGCAAAGACCGCCGAAGAAAACGGACTTAAAGGAAAATGGGTTTTTACCACTCAAAAACCCAGTATGATACCGTTTTTGCAATTCGACAAAAACAGGGATTTAAGAAAAGAACTATATACTGCATATCTAACAAGGGCAAATCATGACAATGAATATGACAATAAAAAAATATTAACGGAAATAGTTAATCTGCGGCTCGAAAAGGCAAAACTGCTTGGTTTCGATGAATATGCCGACTACCGTTTGCAAACAAGAATGGCTAAAAATGCTAAAAATGTTTACGGTTTGTTGGACAAAGTCTGGGATGCTGCACTTCCCGTTGCAAAAAGGGAGAGGGACGAAATGCAAAAGATTATAAATGAAGAAGGCGGTAATTTTAAGCTGGCAAGTTGGGATTGGTGGTATTATGCCGAGAAGATAAGAAAGCAAAAATACGACCTTAAAGAAAGTGAGCTTAAGCCCTATTTTAAACTGGAAAATGTTCGTGACGGAGCTTTTGAAGTTTTTAATAAACTTTACGGTGTTACATTTACTCCATTAAAAGATATACCAAAACCTCATCCTGATGCTCTGGCTTATGAAGTAAAAGAAGAAAACGGTAAACATATCGGTGTTTTATATATGGACTTTTTCCCCAGAGCGTCAAAACAAAGCGGTGCTTGGCAGGGTGAATACCGAAGCCATTTTAAATGTAAAAAGGGAGAGGTAACACCTGTTGTAACCGTTGTTTATAATTTTACCAAACCTGGTAAGGATACACCTTCTTTGCTCAACTTTGATGAAGTTGAAACATTGTTCCATGAAATGGGTCATGCAATGGATGCCTTGTTTGCAAAAAATATGTATCCGGGAGAAACTATTCCGGCGGATTTTGTTGAATTGCCATCGCAGATGATGGAACATTGGGCTACCGAACCCGAAGTTTTGAAAATGTATGCTAAAAATTATAAAACCGGTAAACTCATCCCGAGTGAACTTGTTGAAAAAATTAAAAACAGTAAATTTTTCAATCAGGGATTTATGAATGTGGAATATCTTGCCGCATCTTATCTTGATATGGATTATCATACCATTACAAAACCGTTAACAATGGGCATTAACGAGTTTGAAAAACATTCAATGAATAAAATAGGACTGATTCCGGAAATAGAACCGCGCTACCGCAGCACATATTTTATGCACATTACGGGAGGTTATGATGCAGGATATAACAGTTATCTTTGGGCAGCGGTTCTTGATAATGATGCTTTTGAATATTTTAAAGAAACGGGTATCTTTAACAAAGAAACGGCAAAAAAATTCAGGAAAAATATTCTTGAAAAATCGGGAACCGAAGATCCTGCCAAATTATACAGGGATTTCAGGGGCAGGGATGCTGTTGTGGAACCCTTATTGAAAAACAGAGGGCTTAAATAAAAAGAAAGAATGTTATGGAAACAAAAAGACAACAGAAAATATCAAAATTAATATTAAGGGACCTCAGTGAGATTTTTCAGCGTGAAGTAACTCATCTTACTCCGGGTGTAATGGTTACGGTAACAAAAGTTAAAGTTACACCCGATTTGACCTTGGCTAAAGTTTATTTAAGTCTTTTCCCGGCTAAAGACAAGGTTGCATTGTTGGAAAAAATCAATAATGCAACCCGTGAGATAAGGGGGCTTTTGGGAAACAGAATCAGACATCAGGTTAGATTTATTCCCGAGTTGAGATTTTATCTTGACGATTCATTGGATTATATTGAAAGAATTGACGAATTACTTTCCGATAAAGATTAATTTAATTACTAACATAATCCGATTATGCGTTTACCGTTATTCATAGCCAAGCGTTATCTGGTTTCCAAAAAATCGCATAATCTTATAAATATCATATCAATTATTTCGGTTGTTGGTATTACAGTCGGATCAATGGCGTTGATTTCCGTATTGTCGGTGTTCAACGGCTTTGAAGATGTTATTAATTCGATGCTTAACAGCGTGAATCCCGATATTTTGATAACGGCAAAAAAGGGTAAAACATTTGATATTGCTTCTTTCCCGCAAGAAAAAATAAAAAATTTGGAAGGGGTAAAAGATATTGTTCAAGTTGTTGAAGAAGATGCGTTATTGAAATACGGTGATAAACAGTATATCGGAAGGATGAAAGGAGTTTCCGGTAATTACAAAAATGTTTCCGGTTTGGATACGCTTGTTGTTGAAGGTAAATTTCAGCTTTCAAAAGGAAAATATAATTATACGGTTGTCGGTTCCGGGGTAGCTTGGTATCTTGATATTAATATTAAAGATACTCACAAATTTATTTCTGTGTATGTACCCAAACGTGGTAATCCGTCTTCTTTTTCATTGCAAAATGCTTTTAATACTAATATCATTAGACCCGTAGGAGTGTTTTCGGTACAGCAGGATATAGATGACAAATATTTCTTTGTTCCGTTACGTTTTGCCGAATCATTACTTAATTATAAGGATGAGGTAACATCACTGGAAGTTTATTTTAAAAAAGGTGCGGATGGAAAAAAAATCAAAAAAGAGATAAAAAGTATTATCAAGGGTGGGTTTAATGTCTTGGATCGTAATGAACAAAATGAAACGATACTTAAAATCATGAAATCCGAAAAACTCGCCGTTTTCATAATTCTGGTGTTTATCATGATTTTGGCTTCGTTTAACATGATAGGTTCGGTTTCCATATTGATAGTTGAGAAAAAGAAAGACATTGCAGTGCTTAAAAGTATGGGAGCAGATAAAAGGCTTGTGAGCAGAATATTTTTCAACGAAGGTTTTATGATTACCTTTTTAGGTTCGTTGACAGGCTTAATATTGGGATTTTTAATGTTGTATATTCAGCAGACTTTCGGTATTCTAAAGCTCGGTGGTGGTCAGGGAGCTTTTGTAATAAATGCTTATCCCGTAAAAATGTATTGGCAGGATTTTGTTTATGTTTTTATCACCGTTCAACTTATTGGAATGGCAGCTGCTTGGTATCCGGTAAAATATCTGTTAAGGAATTTTGAAGAGATATCTTTGAAGTAAAATTATAAAGTGTTGAAAGAGGGTTATATTAAAAAATAAGACAAACCCCCGTTAATTATTTTTAATAAATCTATTTGATAAGGGCATTAAAAATTAATTAATTTTGGGCGCAGATAATAATTAAAAAATTAATAAAATGAATATTCCCGAAAATTTAAAGTACAGCGAAGATCACGAATGGATAAAAGTGGATGGTGATGTTGCATATGTCGGTATTACCGATTTTGCACAAAGCGAATTGGGTGATATTGTTTATGTTGAAGTTGAAACCGTAGGCGAAACCATAGAACAAGGTGAAGTATTCGGAACCGTTGAAGCGGTTAAAACTGTATCAGACCTTTTGATGCCCGTTACGGCTGAAATTGTTGAGTTTAACGAAGCTTTGGAAGACAAACCTGAATTAATTAATAAAGACCCTTACGGTGACGGATGGATTATTAAAGTTAAGGTGTCTGACGCTTCGCAGCTTGACGACTTGATGGATGCTGCCGGATATAAAGCAATGATAGAAGCTTAATGTTTTTAAAAAGGTTTTGGCCGGCTTTATCCTGGGCGGCGGTTATAATGCTGTTGATAGGTCTTCCGGGAGATGTTTTTCCCGAGATTGTGTCTTTTTGGGATTGGTTGGGACCTGATAAAATAGTTCATCTGATAATATTCGGAACATTATCTTTTTTGATAATGTTGGGTTTCAGGGAAACCATTTATAAAAAAGGTAAAATAAAATACGCTCTGATTTCGTTATTTATTACGGCTCTCTATGGTGTTATAACGGAATTGTTGCAATATTACGTTTTTATAGGAAGAAGCGGTAATGTTTACGATGCATTAGCCGACATTTTTGGCGCGATTTTGGGAGTAATATTTTACGGATGGGGAATAAGACTTTTAAAAAAAGTAAAATTGATTGGAGCGTAGTTTGAATATTATTTTTAATTTAGCAGAAGTTTTTTAACGAGGAAAAATACAAATCAATGGAAATCAGAAAAAACCCTAAAGTAGATCTTGAAAGTAAGAAGACTCTTTTCTTCGAAATAGGTCTTATTATTTCTCTACTTCTCGTATTAGGTGCATTTTCTATAAAAAGTTATGATAAGCGCACCGTTGATATAATGACGGTTCAAGCTGACGATGCACCTGAAGAAATTATACCGATCACCGAGCAGAAGGTAAAACCGCCTCCGCCACCACCTCCAAAGCAAGTGACTCAAATTAAGATTGTTGATGATGATGTGGAGGTTGATGATGATCTTGATATCGACGTTAATGCTAATGATGATACCGAGTTTGAAGAATATGTTCCACCTGAAGAGGAAGAAGAAGAAGTTGAAGAACAACCTATTTTTACAGTTGTAGAGTCGATGCCCGAATTTCCCGGAGGAAGAGCGGCTTTGATGAAATATCTTGCCGAACATATCAAATATCCTCCTTATGCAAAAGAGGCCGGAATTCAAGGGCGTGTATTTATTAATTTCGTTGTTGAAAAAGATGGCTCTATCACAAATGTAAAAGTGCTTCGTGGAATAGGAGGAGGATGTGACGAAGAAGCAGTAAGGGTTGTGAAAAATATGCCCAAATGGAAACCGGGTATGCAGAGGGGGAAACCTGTTCGTGTATCATTTAACTTGCCCGTTAAATTTACACTTCAATAATAAAAAAATTAAAAAGCTGCCATACGGCAGCTTTTTTTGTTTAAATAATCCCGGTTTTTTTTTATTATAGTTTTATTAACTTTGGGGCCATGATAAAAAAAATATTACTTTTTACACTTTACTTTATTTCCGTATCGATATTAGCCGAAAGTTATTACACCCTGGACAGTCTTTCCAATAAATTAAAGTCTCTTAAGGGCAAAGATAAAGTGTTGTTACTTATTGATATTTCCGAGAAATACAGAAATTCATCATTTGAAGATTGTTTTAAATATGCTAATGAGGCAATTAATTTGTCTGACAAAATAGGTGACTTAAAGCTTAAGGCAAAAGCAATAAAATCATTGGGTGTTAGCTTTTATCTTTATGGCGATTATAATAAAGCTTTGGATTATTTTAAAAAATCCGCCAATTTGTTTAAAAAAGTTAACGATACATTGGAGCAAGCTAACTGTTTGAGTAATATAGGTTTGGTTTACGAGGAGTGGTCGGATTATTACAAAGCGGAAAAGTATTATAAGAAAGCCCTCAAATTAAAGGAGTTAACAGGAGATAAGGAAAGTATAGCCAAAACACTTATTAACTTGGGGAATATAAATTATTACCGGTTGAATTATAAAGCTGCACTGGATTATTATTACAGGGCTAAGATTTTGTTTTCAAAAAATAACGATTTAAATGGGGTAGGACAATGTCTGAACAATATTGCAGTTATTTATATTCAATGGAATAAACCTTCAAAAGCTCTGGATAACTTAAAACAAGCCGTAGAACTATATAAAAAATCGGGAAATGATTACGAATTGTCAAAAGTTTATACCAACATTGCCGAGTTATACAATAAAACTTACGGTGATTATGATAATGCCGAACTGTACTATAAAAAATCATTGGAATTAAAAGAAAAATTAAACGACAGGCAAGGAATGGCGATGGTTTATAATGATTTGGGAGCGCTTTACGGTAAAATAGGTAAATACAAAAAATCAGAAGAGTATATAAATAAAAGTTTAAAGTTGTATAACGATCTGGATTCCAAAATGGGAAAAGTAATGGTGGAATTTAATAAAGGTGCATTATATTTCAATTTAAACAAACTTAAAAAGGCTGAAGAACATTTTTTAAACAGTCTGAAAGAAGCTAAAGATATCGGTTTTACGGAATACATATCAAACAGCCAGGAACAGTTGATGAATGTGTATGCAAAACGAGGTGATTATGATAATTTTAAAAAGTATTATTCGTCTTTTATTTTGTCTAAAGACTCAATAGTTGAAAAAATTAACAAGGCAAAAATTGATGAGATAGAGGCAAGATACAAGGCTGAAGAAAATTTTAATAAAGCCGAAAAACTCAAAAAAGAAAAAGAGTTGGTCTTGCATCAACTCGATAAATATAAAAAACTGATGACAGGAGCCGCAGGTACTTTGGTTGTCATATTTTTAATAACGGCTCTGATATTGTGGCGAAAGAAAGATAAAGAGATTTTTTAACCCGTATATTTTATAATTTTTTACCTTAACACTCCGAATTAAATTGTAAAATTTTCCGGCTTGGAGATAAAAAAACCATATCATCTTTTTACCTATCCAAAAGATTTTTACGATGTTATGATTAGTGACATTCTAAAAGCCGAGAAGTATGTTTACCTTGAGACTTTTAGAATGACGGGTGACGATTTGGGAAAAAAATTTCTAAATGCTTTTATTGACAGGGTTAAAAACGGCGTTGAAGTAAAATTACTCATAGATTATTGGGGAGCCAGATCTTTACGGCATGATTTTTTTAAACCTTTAACTGAAATCGGCGGGGAAGTAAGATTTTTTGAGAAAATAAAATACAATACCAATTTGTTTACACAAAGCCATAAAAGGAACCATCGTAAACTTTTGGTTATAGATGACAAATTAACCTATATAGGTTCTTCAAATATAACTGGATATAATCTGGAATGGCGGGAGTCGGTTTTACGTATGGAAGATAAAATAGCACAAGATTTCGGAAAAATATTTCTTGACGATTTTGCCAATTACAGAAAATATCTTATAAACGTTGTAACTTCCACAAAAAAAATAGTCCGTGATAATTTTGAAATAATATTGGACGTACCTAACATTGCCGTAAAAAAGATTAATACACGGATAATAAAGCTGATAAATAATGCCAAAAAACGAGTTGTACTGGAAACACCATATTTTTTACCCGGGTTCCTTGTTAGAAAAGCTATGATAAATGCCGTTAAAAGAGGTGTTGAAGTACAAGTAATTATGCCCGGACAGTCGGATGTTAATATAGTTGATATTCTTAGAAATAAATATTTGGGACCTCTTTACAGATCCGGTATTCATTTTATGTTCTATAAAGGGTCCAATTTACATGCTAAATTGATATTGGCAGATAATGAAGTATTTGCTATCGGTTCGCCTAATATTGATTTCAGAAGTTTCAGATATATGTTTGAGATAATGTTGGTTGGCAAAGAGTCGTCAATTTCGGAACAAATTAGAGAACATATTCTGGAAACAATAGCAGGTTCCGAACCGTTTAATTATAAAAAATGGATGGAACGCCCCTATATTAACCGTCTTTTTGAATGGCTGATACTTCCCTTTCGGCATTATCTGTAATGTTGTTTGATAATTTTAAAAATGTTTCGGCTTACTTTTTCGTGAAGTAAAACAACTTATATTTGCTACCGGTTTTTAGATAATTCGAAAAATTTGGTAAAATTTTAAAATATTAAGAAATGACAGAAAAAATCTCATCACAAAAAGCAATAGAGCTTGAAGAAAAATACGGTGCACATAATTACCATCCGTTACCGGTGGTAATTGCAAAAGGAAAAGGCCCTAAAGTTTGGGATGCCGAAGGAAAAGAATATTTTGACTTTTTATCGGCTTATTCGGCCGTAAATCAAGGTCATTGTCATCCTAAAATTGTTGAAGCACTCATAGATCAGGCACAAACACTTACTTTAACATCACGTGCTTTTTACAATAACGTGCTGGGGCTTTTTGAAAAGTATGTTACCGAAATGTTCGGATACGACAAGGTTTTGCCCATGAACTCGGGAGCCGAAGGTGATGAAACCGCTTTGAAACTTGCAAGGAAATGGGCATATGAGAAAAAAGGGATTCCCGAAAATGAAGCTAAAATTATCGCTTGTGAAAATAACTTTCACGGCAGAACAATAACTATTATTTCAATGTCAACGGATCCGACGGCCAAAAAAGGTTTCGGTCCTTATACACCCGGTTTTAAAATAATACCTTATAACAATTTGGAGGCTTTGGAAAAAGCTCTTGAAGATCCTAACGTTGCAGCATTTCTTGTTGAGCCTATCCAAGGAGAAGCCGGCGTTTTCGTTCCCGACGAAGGATATTTGAGCAAGGCTTACGATTTGTGTAAAAAGAATAATGTTCTTTTTATTGCCGATGAAGTACAAACGGGTATTGCCAGAACCGGTAAACTTTTGGCATGTGATCATGAAAATGTTCGTCCCGATATTTTAATACTCGGTAAAGCCCTTTCGGGAGGAGCATACCCGGTTTCTGCGGTGTTGGCCGACGACGATATTATGCTGACCATAAAACCCGGTGAACACGGCTCTACATTCGGAGGTAACCCGTTGGCAGCAAGAGTTGCTATGGCTGCACTTCAGGTGGTAAAAGATGAAAATCTCGCCGAACGTGCCGATAAACTGGGAAAGATTTTCAGAGAGGAGATGAGAAAAATAAATTCGGATATGATAGGTCAAGTCAGGGGAAAAGGACTTCTTAATGCCGTTGTTATTAAACCTAAAGGTGATAAAACGGCTTGGGACGTTTGTGTAAAACTTATGGAAAACGGATTGTTGGCAAAACCTACTCATAACGACATTATAAGATTTGCACCTCCGCTTGTTATCTCCGAAGAGGAATTGATGCAGGCTATAGAAATTATCAAAAAAACAATCGAATCTTTCGATTGATTATTTATTCATTAGCACTTGATTTTAAGGTCTCCGCTTCTTTTTTGGAAAAGGAGACCTTATTTTTTGTGGCTATATTTATTACCTTTGGCGTTATGGATAAATTACTGATTTACGTCCCAAAATTAACATCGAGGATAAGATATACATTCAAACTTGTATTTAGTGACATACTTTTGATGGAGTATGAACTTACAGACGATCTTGATTTTTATCTTTCTTCCGACAGACCGAGGATGCAGTATGCTCCCAAACCTTATTCGGATGATCTTTTTTTTATGTCACACGGATTATTGCTGAAAAGAGGTACCGAAGTTATAGATGTTGATGTTGTAGAATACGAAGGAATAAATGCTATTTTCCCGGTTGAAGATTCGTCATCGGCAATGCCTTTTGATGTTTTTTCGGCAATATTTTATCTTGTTTCCAGATATGAAGAATATCTTCCGTTTGTCAGGGATAAACATGGGAGATTCACCGCTGAAAAAAGCCTCGCATTTCAATTGGGTTTTTTAAGAAAACCCGTAGTTAATATTTGGGCGCTCAAAATAAGGTCCATTCTTCTTGATAAATATCCCGACTTGAAGTATTCAATACGGAACTACAAATTTATTCCGACCTACGATATTGATTCGGCTTGGGCTTATAAAGAAAAAGGTTTGGTTAGGACAATAGGAGGCTATTTGTTGGCTTTGAAAAATATGGATTGGTATGATATTAAAGAAAGAACGCTGGTATTACTAAACATGAAAAAAGATCCGTTTGATACTTATGATTTACAACTTTCATATCAAAAAAAATACGGACTAAAGCCGGTTTATTTTTTCCTTTTTGCACGTTATTCCAATTATGATAAAAACATAAATACACGAAATAAAAGGTTCCGCCATCTTATCATACGAATAATGGATTACGCAAAAATAGGTATTCATCCTTCGTATTATTCTGTTGAGCATCCGGAGCTTGTTAAAAAAGAACTTGAAGAACTTGAAAAAGTTGTAAATAAGGATATTAATAGGAGCCGTCAACATTTTTTAAGATTAATATTGCCCCACACATACAGGAATATAATAGAAAACGACATCATAGACGATTATACCATGGGCTATGCTTCGCAACCCGGTTTCAGAGCCGGCATTTGTACTCCTTTTTATTTTTACGACCTGGATATTGAACGGGAAACAAATTTGAGATTAAATCCGTTTGCCGTTATGGATGGTACTTTAAACGACTATATGCATCTTACAACATTGGATGCTTTGGATATTATTAAAGAATTAATAGACGAAGTTAAAAAAGTTAACGGTACTTTTATTTCATTATGGCATAATGAATCTTTAAGTGACGAACTGCGTTGGAAAGGGTGGCGTAAATTGTATGAACAAATGTTGGAACTTGCCGTTGAAAATTAAATTTATGTAATGATTAAATACGTAAAACATAAAAATATTGACAAGGAAAAATGGGACGACCTTATCGGAAAAGCGTTTAATGGAAATATTTACGCTTATTCATGGTATCTGGATATTGTTCATCCGTATTGGGATGCATTGATAGAAGATGATTACGAAAGAGTTATGCCGATGCCCGTGTCAAGAAAGTTCGGGATTAAATACATGCTACAACCTTTTTTTGCACAACAGCTTGGGGTTTTTTCATCATCTATTTTGACACCCGACAATGTAGCTGCTTTTTTAAATGCTATTCCGCGCAATATTAAACTGGTTGAAATAAATCTAAACAGTTATAACAGAATTGTTGACGAAAGGTTTGATATAAGATTTCGTAAAAATTATCTGTTGGATCTTATAAATCCTTATGAAATTACAAGGAAAAACTACTCGACAAATCATAAAAGAAAACTGAAGAAAGCGGAAAAACTTCAGCTTGGAATTTTAAAAAATATACGACCCGACGATATTGTTACTCTTTTTAGAGCTAATAAAGGAAAAAAAATCAAAAAGTGGACGGATCATCATTATTTGAGGTTGCAGCATTTAATGTATATGGCAATTCACAAAGGCAAAGGAGTTACTTACGGTGTTTTTTCGGGGAATAACGAACTTCTTGCCGGGGCATGTTTTTTTAAGAGCCATTCAAAACTTGTATTTATATTCTCGGGACAAAGCGAAGAGGGCATGAAAAATAACAGTCTGGCTTATTTAATTGATAATGTGATACAACAATATTCACCCGGAAACTATATTTTGGATTTTGAAGGCTCGGACGACCCGGGGATGGCCCGTTTTTACAAAGGTTTCGGAGCAAAAGAGACTTTATATTACCAATTTCGAAGAAACAATCTTATTTTGCCTCTGTCGGTTGCTTATAAACTGAAAAAGAAAGTCGGTTAGAATATATGTTTATTTTACCGTAAGATTATAAATATCCGCCTGTTGACATTCAAATATTTATATGCTAAATACTTGACAAACCCGAAAAAATTAGTATTTTTGCAGGCGTTTTTAAACATGAGGAAAGATTTTTGTGAGGGGACAACAAGTCCCCTCTTTTTATAGATTATGATAGATAAAAGAAAAATAGAAAAGTTAGTTGCGGAAAATTTGGAAGGTACGGACCGTTTTGTTGTGGATATTAAAGTGAGTCCTGAAAACCTTATTCAGGTTTTTATTGACTCCGATTCAGCCGTGACTATCAAAAACTGTGTGGATTTGAGCAGGCATATAGAGGGGAATTTGGACAGGGATGAAGAGGATTTTGAATTACGTGTAATGTCGTCGGGAGCGGACCGTCCGTTTCAAATGTTGCGACAATATAAAAAGAATGTCGGGAGAAAAGTTAATGTAACGTTAAAGGACGGTACCGAATTGAGGGGCGAATTATTGGAGGCTGATGATCAAGGAATTAAAATTCAAGAGGAAAAACTTGTAAAAAGAGGTAGAAAAAAAGATTATAAAGCGGGTGAAATTAAATATTTGCCCATGAGTGATATAAATCAAACTAAGGTTATAATTACATTTTAGTTATAAACAGTACAAAAAGACTTAATAAAATGGATAAAATAAATCTGGTAGAGACCTTTTCCGAATTTAACGAGCTGAAAAATATCGACAGGGAATCTTTAATGAGTATTCTTGTCAGTGTTTTCAAAAATATGCTGAAAAAGAAATACGGCGAAAACGCTAACTTTGATATTATTGTTAACGTTGACAAAGGTGACCTTGAAATATGGAGAACAAGAACTATTGTTGAAGATGACGAATTGGAAGATCCCAGCAAGGAAATAGCTCTTTCGAAAGCCATTGAAATAGAGCCCGATTTTGAAGTGGGTGAAGATGTGGTAGAGCAAATTACGTTAAACGATTTTAACAGGAGGGAAATTTTGGCTATACGCCAGAATCTTGTTACCATGGTAATGAAAAGAGAGAAAGAGGCGAGTTTTAACAAGTATCGTGAAAAGTTGGGTGAAATAGTAACAGGCGAAGTTTACCAGGTTTGGAAAAACAGAATTATGGTTTTGGATGATGAGGAGATAGAGCTTATCCTTCCCAAAGATCAGCAAATCCCGTCGGATTATTTCCGTAAAGGAGATACTGTGCGGGCTGTGGTTTCGAAAGTTAACTTTGATGAAAACTCAAATAAGCTCGAGATTATTCTGAGTCGTACTTCACCGGTATTTCTCGAAAGATTGTTTGAACAGGAAGTTCCCGAAATCTACGACGGACTTATCACCATTAAAAAGATTGTAAGGGTGCCCGGGGAAAGAGCTAAAGTTGCGGTGGAGTCGTATGACGACAGAATTGACCCTGTGGGTGCTTGCGTTGGTATGAAAGGTTCAAGAATTCACGGTATCGTTCGTGAACTTCGTAATGAAAATATTGACGTTATAAATTACACCACAAATACTTCTTTATACATTCAAAGAGCTTTGTCGCCTGCACAGATTACTAAAATAGTTATTGACGAAGACAAAAAGCACGCTATGGTTTATATGAAACCGGACCAGGTTTCTTTAGCTATCGGAAAAGGCGGGCATAATATAAAACTAGCGGGAAAACTTACAGGTTACGAAATTGATATTTATAGAGATCCGGAGTATGATGCCAACGACGACGTAAGTTTGGAAGAATTTGAGGACGAGATTGAAAAATGGATTCTTGACGAATTCAGAGCAATAGGTCTTGATACCGCAAAAAGTGTTTTAAGTCTTGATATTGACGAACTCGTTAAAAGAACCGACCTTGAAGAGGAAACTATCAAAGAGGTGGTTAAAATACTTAAAGAAGAGTTCGACTATTAAAAGAGGTATTTTGTAATTTTAAACATATTTTAATTAATTTTATATTAAAATATTTAGTTAACGGAAAAGCCGTTGAGAAACGGGAAAAGTAGAAAACAAACAGAAATATATGAGTTCAGTGAAACCGATTAGATTAAACAAGGCTGCAAGAGATTTTAATCTTAGTACAGGCACAGTTGTGGAATTCCTCGAAAGCAAAGGGTTTAAGATTGAAAATCCTAACCCTAACACCAAACTTAGTGTTGAGATGGTTGAAGCTTTGGAAAAGGAGTTTCATTACGATAAAATATTAAAACAGGAAATTTCTCAAAAAAATAAAGATTCAAAAAAGCACCTTGAATCGGTTACTATTGAAGACATAAAAAAAGAGGAGAAAGTAGAGGAGGAAGAATTATTTGATGTAGATGTTTTTGATGAAAAGAAAGAAGAAAGAAAAGTTAAAGAGGAGAGTGTGGAAGAAACGGTGGAAGAAAAAGTAGAGAAAGAAGAAGAAAAGGAAGAAATTGAAAAAAAGGAGGAACAAAAAGAAGAGGAAAAAGAAACAGTTGTTGTTGAAAAAGAAGTTGAGAAAGTTGTTGAAACGGAGGAATCTCCGGTAGCGGCAAATGAGGAGGAAATAGATCAAAAGGAAAAGAAAGAACCGGCTGCTGAAGAACAAGAGGAAACTGTTGAACAAGTTGAAGGAGTTAAAGTTGTAGGAAAAATTGATATTGACAGTTTAAATCAAAAAACACGTCCTGCTAAAAAAACAAAGGCTCAAAAGCGTAAAGAAGCCGAAGAAAAGAAAAAAGCAGGGCAAAAGAAAAAAGAAAAAGAAAAAACAGCAATTGAAGCGCAAAATAAAAAAGCTCAAGAAGAGAAAATAGCTGAAGAGATTGAAGCAGAGAAAGTTAGGCAAGAGAAAATTGCGGAAGTTAAAGCCCGGGAAGAAAAAGATAATTTTATTGAAACGAAATACGAAAAGCTGGACGGACCTACCGTTGTAGGTAAGATTGACCTTCCTTCTAATAAATCGAAACAAAAGAAAAAAGGAGGTAGTAACAAGCCTGTAGCTTCTTCAAGTGAAGCTCCTGCGGATATCTCCAAAAGAAAAAATAAAAGACCCAGGATAGAAAAACAAGGTAAAGGTAAACAGGGAGCTAAAAATGCCGATGCAGGCGCTGGCAAGGGAAGAAAAAAAGGACACAAACATACGCCTAAACCGGAGCTTTCGGAGGAAGATATCCAAAAACAACTTAAAGAAACATTGGCACGACTGCAGAAACAGGGTTCCAAATCGAAAGCATCTAAACACCGTAGAGAAAAAAGAGCGAATATTGCCGAGATAGCAAGAAAAGCTCATGAAAGTGATGATGACAAAGTTATTAAAGTTACGGAGTTTCTGACGGCCGGTGAACTTGCTGCTTTAATGGATG
Source organism: Bacteroidales bacterium (assembly GCA_015489465.1). Lineage (GTDB taxonomy): Bacteria > Bacteroidota > Bacteroidia > Bacteroidales > F082 > B16-G9. The sequence continues at coordinate 31,427 of WFZS01000200.1, forward strand.
TAAATGTTATTGAAGTAATTAACAAATGTATGGCACTCGGAGTGGTTGTTTCGATAAATCAACGACTTGATGCCGAAACAATATCCATTGTAGCCGAAGAATTCGGCTATACGGCAAAATTTGTTGATATTGATGAAGAGGATGTTGCCGGTACAAAAGAAGAAGAACAGGATAATCCGGAAGATTTGGTTACCAGAAACCCGATAGTAACCGTTATGGGACATGTGGACCATGGAAAAACCAAACTTCTCGACTATATACGTCATTCAAATGTTGTTGCCGGTGAGGCCGGAGGTATCACGCAGCATATCGGTGCTTACGAAGTTGAATTACCCGACGGAAGAAAAATCACTTTTCTCGATACTCCGGGTCATGAAGCGTTTACCGCTATGCGTGCCAGAGGCGCTAAAGTTACGGATATTGCAATTATAGTTATTGCTGCCGACGATGCGGTAATGCCCCAAACAAAAGAAGCTATTACCCATGCTCAAGCCGCAGGTGTCCCCATAGTTTTTGCTTTTAACAAAATGGATAAACCCGGAGCCAATGCCGACAGAATTCGTGAACAGTTGGCAAACATGAATATTCTTGTTGAAGAATGGGGAGGTAAATACCAATCTCAAGAAATTTCAGCCGTAACGGGTATGGGTGTTAATGAATTGCTGGAAAAAGTTTTGCTTGAAGCCGAACTTCTTGAACTTAAAGCCAATCCTAAAAAACCTGCTGCCGGAACGGTGCTTGAAGCTTCGCTGGATAAGGGTAGGGGATATGTTGCAAATATTTTGGTTCAAGACGGAACTTTAAGAAAAGGTGATGTTCTTGTTGCGGGACCCGTTTACGGCAGGGTAAAAGCTTTATATAATGAAAGAAATAAATTGATTCAGGAAGCAGGACCGGCCACCCCGGCTCTTTTGTTGGGTCTCACCGGAGCTCCGCAAGCGGGAGATTTATTTAAAGTATATAAAGATGAGAAAGAAGCCAGACAAGTGGCAAACAAACGCCAGCAACTGTTGCGCGAGCAGACTCTCAGAACCAAGAAACACATCACTCTTGATGAGATTGGTAGAAGAATCGCAATAGGAGACTTTAAAGAACTTAACCTTATTATCAAAGGTGATGTTGACGGCTCCGTTGAAGCTCTGTCCGATGAATTGTTGAAATTGTCAACGGAAGAGGTTCAGGTTAATATTATTCATAAAGCCGTTGGTGCTATTACCGAAACGGATGTAATGTTGGCTTCCGCTTCGGATGCAATTATTATCGGTTTTATGGTACGTCCGGTACCTTCGGCACGTAGATTGGCCGAAAGGGAACAAGTGGATATCAAAACATACTCTATTATTTATCAAGCTAAAGAGGAAATTGAAGATGCCATTAAAGGTATGTTAACCAGGAAGACTGAAGAAAAGATTGTTTGTAACCTCGAAGTTCGACAAGTATTTAAAGTTTCAAAAGTAGGCACTGTTGCGGGTTGTTATGTGCTTGACGGTAAAATAACACGTAACACCAAAATACGTTTGATACGTGACGGTATCGTTGTTTATACAGGTAATTTGGGGTCGCTCAAACGTTTTAAAGATGATGTTAAAGAGGTGTCGGCAGGATACGAGTGCGGTCTTAATATTGAAAATTTTAACGATATTAAAGTAGGTGACATCATTGAAGGATATGAAATTGTTGAGATTTAGGCAAGCTTTATAAATACGGTAATAAAAAAAGGAGATTGTTAATGCAATCTCCTTTTTTATTTAAGACTTCGGGTGGTAGATGGGACTCGAACCCACGACCCCTGGAACCACAATCCAGTGCTCTAACCAACTGAGCTACAACCACCGTTTTTGGAGGTGCAAATATACAATTTTTTTGCATTTCAAATTATTTTTTAAGTAAAAAATAATTAGCCGTTTCAAGATATATTATTCTAATTTTGCAAAAAAAATTAAACAGTGAAAATAGCAATAGCACAGATTAATTATCATATCGGAAACTTTGAAAGTAATGTTGATAAGATAATATCGAGTATTAAAAAAGCGGAGAAAAACGGCGCTGAAATTGTCATCTTTTCAGAGCTTGCAATTCCCGGTTATCCTCCCAGAGATTTTCTTGAATTCCGTGATTTTGTGAACAAATGTTATGATAGTGTCGAAACCGTTGCCGGATACTGTACAAATATTGCGGCAATAGTGGGCACACCGGTTTTTAATGAAAATCCCAAAGGGAAACCTTTATACAATGCTGCCGCTGTGTTGTACGACGGAAAGGTGCAGAAATATATACGTAAAACATTGCTGCCCAACTATGATATTTTTGATGAATACCGTTACTTTGAACCGAACAGAGAGTTTGAAATTGTTGAATACAAAGGCAAAAAACTTGCTGTAACGGTTTGTGAAGATCTTTGGAACGTAACCGATAGTCCGTTATACGTTACAAATCCCATGGATGAACTTATTAAATTCAATCCTGACTTTATAATAAATATTGCAGCTTCTCCATTTGATTATAAACAGGAAAAACTGCGTAAGGAAGTATTAAAACGTAATGCCGTTGAGTATAATTTACCGCTATTTTACGTTAATCATGTGGGCGCTCAAACCGAACTTTTGTTTGACGGGGGGTCGTTGGTAATGAACAGGAAGGGAGAAATTGTTAACGAATTGAAATATTTTGAAGAAGATTTTTCAATAACGGATTCGGAAGAAGTTGATGAACTTACTCCCGTAAAACCTCACAATCCTCCCGAAATTTCACTTATACACGATGCTTTGGTAATGGGAGTGAAGAATTATTTTGAAAAGTTGGGATTTAAAAAAGCGATTATCGGACTTTCCGGTGGTATAGATTCAGCTGTTACGGCTGTTATCGCTGCCCGTGCATTGGGAAACGAAAACGTTTATAATGTTATGCTACCTTCAAGATATTCTTCCGAACACTCTGTTAATGATGCCGTTAAATTGGCCGAAAATGTTAAAATGCCTTATGATATCATAAGTATTGAAAAAACATTCAGCGCCTTGGAGGAAACCCTGAAACCTTATTTTAAAGGTCTTCCCTTCAATATTGCCGAAGAAAATTTGCAGGCAAGGGCGCGGGGAGTTATATTGATGGGGCTATCTAACAAGTTCGGGTATATTCTTTTAAACACGAGTAATAAAAGTGAAACGGCTGTGGGTTACGGAACGTTATACGGGGATATGAACGGCGGTTTGTCGGTTTTGGGAGATGTTTATAAAACAAGAGTATTTGAGCTTGCAAGATATATTAACAAAGATGAAGAAATAATTCCAGAAAATATTATAACAAAACCGCCTTCTGCGGAATTGCGCCCGGACCAAAAAGATTCCGATTCGTTACCGGATTATAAAATACTCGATAAAATATTATACCTTTATATAGAGGAACGTAAAGGTCCAAAAGAGATAGTTAATGAAGGTTTTGAACCCGGATTGGTTAAAAGGGTTCTTAAAATGGTAAATACAAACGAATATAAACGGTACCAAACTCCTCCGATTTTGAGGGTGACACCAAAGGCGTTCGGTATGGGAAGAAGAATGCCTATAGTAGCCAAATATTTATTGTAAATAGATAAGATAATGGAAAATAAAGACGGTTTTTTAAAAAATGTTGCCCGGCAATTATTGAAATTCGGTAATGACGGGCTTTTTGAAACCGTCGTGGTGTTCCCCAATATAAGACCCAAAATATTTCTTAAAAAGCATATGACCGAGCTTGCCGGAAAGACAATATGGATGCCCGAAATGTTGTCTGTTGACGAGTTTCTTTCCTATTTGTCGGAATACAGCGTGCAGGATACCTTTTTAACTTGGATAGAACTTTATTCGATTCACAAGGAACTGGAAAAAGAGAATAAAAGGGAGTTGGCGGACTTTTTGAAATGGGCACCGATAATGCTTAACGATTTTAACGAAGCCGATGAAGCGCTGGTTGATATCGAAAAGCTATTTTCATATTTGTATGATGTTAAAAAAATAGAACAATGGCAACCTGACAAAGGAGAACCCTCGGAATTTATAAATAATTATCTCAGGTTTTATTCGAGTTTATCGGAATACCATAAAAGATTAAAACACAATTTGCAAAAAAAAGGTCTTTTAACAAGAGGTATGCAATATCGTTATGTGGCGGAAACCATATCAGGTAACAAAAATTTAAAGTGGAAAAATATAATTTTTGCAGGGTTTAATGCTTTGACACCTGCGGAAAAGAAAATTATCGGGGAGCTTTATAAACAAGGTAACACACGTATTTTTTGGGATATTGACGAATATTATTTTAATCCGGAAAAATACGGCTTGTCATTTCAGGAAGCAGGCAAATTTTTAAGAAAAAATATAAAAGACCTTAAAATATCAAATCCGCAATGGATAATAGAAAAGTTGGCTACTGATAAAAAAGATATTACAATAATCGCCGCTCCAAAAAAAACGGCACAAATAAAAGTTGCCGCACAAATTGTTAGCGGAGTGAAAGAAAACGATATTCGGACCCCCGAAAAAACCGCAATTGTACTTGCCGACGAGTCTTTGCTTTTGCCGTTATTGATATCGTTGCCCGATGATATTGCCTATAACGTAACAATGGGATATCCTTTGGCAAAAAGTCACCTTGCAAATGCCGTTGAGCAATGGCTTGAAATTTCTATACTTTCCAATAAAAGTAATGGGTCCGGAATTAATACTTCCGAAGTAATTTCATTATTACGGAACCCTTTGATAAGAATGCTTTTTCCTGAAAGCGTAAACTTTTTAAAATCGGTTAAAAATACCGGTTCCGCTTTTGTTTCGGAGGGTTATATTAAAGAGTTGATTGTCAAAGAAAAAGCTGAAGGTTTAGGGTTATTGTTTCGTGAACTTCATGATACTAAAACATTTCTTGAAAGTTTTCTTTTGTTTGTTAAACTGTTGAAAAATAAGGTCTCGGAGTTAGAAGACAACTTGGGAGAAGAAAAGTTTTCAAGTCGGTATCCATTATTGAAACAACAGATAGCTGCCATGCTTACTGTCGTTAAAAAGCTGCATATTGTTGTTGAAGAAAGCAGTGAAAAAATTGACTTGGAAACACTGGAAAAAATACTGACTAAATTAATATCCTCAACGGAAGTAAGCCTAAAAGGAGAACCTTTAAACGGAATTCAGGTGATGGGTTTGCTCGAAACAAGATTGCTCGATTTTGACAATATCATTATGCTTGGCGTTAATGAAGGAAATATTCCGAAAACCGGATTTAACGACACTTTTATACCTCTCGACATACGCCGTGAGTTCGGAATAAAATTGCCATACGATAAAACGGCAATATTTGCGTATTATTTTTTCAGGTTATTGCAAAGAGCTGAAAATGCAAAGTTTATTTACGATTCTGAACCCGGTTCGGTAGGAGGGGGAGAAAAAAGCAGGTTTTTATATCAACTGGAAATGGAATTGGCTGAGGTAAATAAAAATATCAACATTAAAGAATTGTTTTTTAAAAACGAAAATATTGAAGTTCCCGAGGTAAATAATATTGTAATTGAAAAAGATGAACCTGTTATAAAAAAACTTTCCGCGTTGGTTTTATCCGGAGAAAAAGGTCTGTCGGCTTCATCGATAAACACGTTTGTAGAATGTCCGGTCAAGTTTTATTTTTTAAAAATTGCAGGTCTTAAACAGCCCGACGAGCTAAAAACATCAATAGAATCGGATTTGTTCGGTACTTTGGTACATTACATATTGGAAAAGATTTACAAACCTTTTACCGGTAAAAATATTGATCCCGGAATTTTAAAGAAAGAACTTGATAACATAGAAATTTATCTGAAAGAAGCCTTGGAAGAAAATCTCACCGGACAACAAGTAAACACCGGAAAAAACCTTCTGATTTTAGGAGTCATCAAAAAGTTTGTTAAAAGGTTTATAGAGCATGATATTAACCAACTTAAAAGGGAACCCAAAGAACTGGTAAGTGTCGAGTTGGAGTTGAATACCACGGTTCATGTGGATAAAATCGGTGATGTTACAATTACGGGTAAAATAGACAGGGTTGATAAAATACCTGGAAGTGAAAATATCAGCATTATAGATTATAAAACGGGAAAGGTTGAAAAAAAAGATGTTAAAATAAAGGATTGGGCTGATTTTAAAACCGACAGGAAATTGGCAAAAGCTTTTCAAACCTTGCTTTACGGCTGGATGTTCAGGAATGAGGTTGATAATTTTAACGACATTACGGTAGGTTTATACAGTTTGCGAAAAATAAGTGAAGGCTTTATTGAACCGGAGTTTCCTGATAACGGTGACAATCCTTTTATTGAATTTGAAAAGGTGCTTAAAGAAATAATATTGGAAATGTTCGATACCGGAAAACCTTTTGAATGTACCGACGACACTGATGTTTGTCAATATTGTGAATTCAAAAACATTTGCGGCAGATAAAAAAAGCAAATAAAAAACCGGACTGCCGTTTTAATAAAACAACAATCCGGTTTAAAAACGCTTTAAATATTCTAGAAAAGCTTCATGTCATCATAAACTTTCATGACATCTTTAACGTGGTTTGCTGAAGCGCGTAAAAGTTCCATTTCTTCATCGTTAAGATCGATTTCAATTATTTCTTCAACACCACCGCGACCTAATTTAACAGGAGCTCCCATGTAAACGTCTTTTTCGCCCCATTGACCGTCAAGACGAACACAACAAGGCATAATCCTGTGTTGATTTAGCACAACGGATTCAACCATTAGTGCAGCAGAAGCACCCGGTGCATACCAAGCGGAGGTTCCCAATAAATTAACTATTTCGCCGCCACCTTTCTTTGTTCTTTCTATAATGGCATCTAATCTGTCTTTCGGAATAAGTTCCGTAACGGGAATTCCCGAAACCGTTGTGTAACGCGGTAACGGAACCATAGTATCTCCGTGACCACCCATCAAGAGAGCTTGAATATCACGGGGTGAAACGTTAAGTTCGGAAGCTATAAAAGCACGGTAACGTGCAGTGTCAAGAACTCCGGCCTGTCCGAAAACTTTGCTTGCCGGATGACCCGATGCCATATGTGCGGCATACGTCATTACATCCAACGGGTTTGAAACCACTATGATAATAGCTTCGGGTGAATGTTTCATAACATTGTCGGTAACCGACTTAACAATTTTGGCATTTGTTGAAATAAGGTCATCGCGTGACATACCCGGTTTACGGGGTAAACCTGAAGTAATAACCACAACTTCAGAACCTTCCGTGGCCGAATAGTCGTTTGTAACACCTGTTACTCGTGTGTCAAAACCGTTAACCGGTGCGGTTTCCCAAATGTCAAGAGCTTTACCTTCTGCAAGCCCTTCTTTAATATCTACCAATACAACCTCATCGAGGAAATTCTTTTGAGCAAGTACATCGGCACATGTTGCTCCTACATTTCCTGCTCCGATTACTGAAACTTTTTTCATCGTTTTATTTTTTTATAATTTAACGTAAATTTTTTTAGTGTCTCAAAATTACAACTTAATTTAGTATTTAATTAATTTATATATATTCAATGCAATAAACGTATAATAATTTAAACAGTATCTAAATAATATTGTTTAAAGAAAGATTTTCAGAGGTAAGTTTATTTGCAATATTTTTAAAAAAAATTTCCGTTAATTTGAATTAAATCAATCCCGTTAATTATGAAAAAAATCCTCTTTGTATTGTCATTTTTAGTTGCTTTTCCGTTTATAATTATCTCCCAGGAATTACAGTCTCCGGATAAAGAGTTTAAATTGATTTTTGACATAAATAAAAAAGGAGAACCTGTTTATAAACTTCATTATAAAGGAAAAGAGATTATTGCCGAAAGCAGATTGGGTTTTGAACTGAAAAACAAACCGGCATTGCTTGACGGATTTGTTTTAAAAGAATATGATACCTCTTCGTTTGATGAAACCTGGCAACCCGTATGGGGAGAGGAAAAAAATATCAGGAATCATTATAATGAACTTCTAGTAAAACTGTACCAGCCCGCAACGGAGAGAGAGTTGGATATAAGATTCAGACTTTTTAATTCGGGACTTGGTTTCAGGTACGAATTTCCTTTACAAGACAATCTCATATATTTTGTTATAAAAGAAGAAAGAACGGAATTTGCCATGACCGGAGATCATACGGCTTTTTGGATTCCAGGCGACTATGACACTCAGGAATATCTTTATCATAAATCCAGACTCTCTGAAATAAGGGATATAATGAAACACCAAACTTCTAACAATGTTTCATATCATATGTTTTCACCCACCGGAGTACAAACATCGTTACTTATGAAAACAGATGGCGGAATTTATATTAATCTTCATGAAGCTGCTTTGGTGGAATATCCTTGTATGCATCTGGTATTTAATGATACAACATATGTTTTCACTTCTTCTTTAACGCCTGATGCACGTGGTGACAAAGGTTATATGCAAGCACCGCGGACAACACCTTGGAGAACTGTTATAGCAGGTGATAAAGCTGCCGATATTTTGCTTTCCAGAATAACATTAAATCTTAACGAACCTTGTAAAATAAAAGATGTTTCATGGATTAAGCCTATGAAATATATCGGTGTTTGGTGGGAGATGATAACCGGTAAAAGTTCCTGGGCTTATGCCGACGTGCCGAGTGTTCAACTCGGAATAACCGATTACAGTAAATTAAAACCCAACGGAAGACATGGTGCTAATACGAAACACGTTAAAGAATATATCGACTTTGCTGCTGAAAACGGTTTTGATGCCGTGCTTGTGGAAGGGTGGAATGTAGGATGGGAAGATTGGTACGACAAATCGAAAGATTATGTTTTTGATTTTGTAACTCCATATCCCGATTTTGATGTGGAGGAGATAAGAGATTATGCAAAAAGTAAAGGAGTACAAATAATTATGCATCACGAAACCTCTTCGTCGGTAAGAAATTATGAACGGCATATGGATACGGCTTACAAATTTATGGTGGCTAATAATTACCATGCCGTAAAAAGCGGATATGTGGGAGATATAATTCCCAGGGGTGAATATCATTACGGGCAGTGGCTGGTAAATCATTATTTATATGCCGTAAAAAAAGCTGCCGGTTATAAAATAATGGTTGATGCACACGAAGCCGTACGTCCTACCGGACTTTGCCGTACATATCCCAATCTAATATGTAACGAGTCGGCAAGAGGTACCGAATTTGAAGCATTTGAAGGAAATCCGCCCGAACACACTACCATTTTGCCTTTCACCAGGTTAATAGGAGGTCCTATGGACTTTACCCCGGGAATTTTTGAAATGGATTTAAGCAAGGTGAATCCTAATAATCATTCACATGTCAATTCTACAATTGCCAAGCAGTTAGCCCTTTATGTAACAATGTACAGTCCTTTGCAGATGGCAGCCGACCTTATTGAAAACTACAAAAGGTTTCCGGATGCTTTTCAATTCATTAAAGATGTGGCTGTTGATTGGGACACTTCTATTGTGTTGGAAGCCGAACCCGGTGACTATATCACTTATGCCCGAAAGGCTAAAGGTGAAAACAAATGGTTTGTGGGTAGAACCAATGACGAAGAAAGACGCGTTTCCAATATAAAGTTTGATTTTCTGGAACCGGGTAAAAAATATATTGCCACAATATACAGTGATGCAAAAGACGCTCATTATAAAACCAATCCCCAAGCTTATGTGATAAGAAAATATGTTGTAACCGATAAGTCCAAACTTTCACAAGTATGTGCTCCGGGAGGAGGTTATGCAATAAGTATATTTGAAGTAACGGACAAAAGCCAAACAAAAGGAATAAAAAAATTATAAAAACATTTAAATAACAGGATTTATGAAACGGAACAATGTATTGCGTTATATCCTTATGATCATTTTGCTTTTCACATTTTTACCGGGAATTGCTGGTAGAAAAGATAAAAAAGAAAAAACAAATACCACTTTAATAAAAAACTCTCTTTTTTCGGGGTTAAAATTCAGAAGTATAGGTCCGGCTTTTAAATCGGGCAGGATTGCCGATATAGCCATTCATCCTAAAAATCCTGATATTTGGTATGTTGCGGCAGGTTCGGGAGGTGTTTGGAAAACAGTTAATTCGGGGATTACTTGGCGGCCTGTTTTTGATAATCAAAAAGTTTTTTCCATAGGTTGTATAACTGTAGATTCCTCCAATCCGCATATTGTTTGGGTTGGAACGGGAGAAAATGTAGGAGGAAGACACGTGGGTTGGGGTGACGGTATATATAAAAGCACCGATGACGGAAAGACCTGGAAAAATATGGGTTTAAAGCACTCCGAACATATTTCTAAAATTATTGTTCATCCCGGAAATTCCGATATCGTTTGGGTTGCAGCCCAAGGTCCGTTATGGAGTGAGGGAGGTGACCGTGGACTTTACAAAACAACCGATGGTGGTAAAACCTGGAAACAGGTATTAAAAGGTGATAACGGATGGACAGGCGTTACCGATATCGCCTTGAACCCTGAAAATCCGGACATCATCTATGCAGCTGCCTGGCAAAGAGGAAGAACTGTTGCTGCTTATATGGGAGGCGGTCCCGGTTCGGCTATTTACCGTTCGGATGACGGCGGTGAAACTTGGAAAAAACTTACAAAAGGGTTGCCTTCTCAATACATGGGTAAAATAGGGTTGGCGGTATCGCCTCAAAACCCCGATGTTGTTTATGCCGCCATAGAGCTTGAACGCCGAAAAGGTGCCGTATATCGTTCGGATGACCGGGGAGAAACATGGAAGAAGATGTCAAACACGGTGTCGGGTGCTACGGGACCTCATTACTATCAGGAGCTATATGCTTCTCCTCACAAATTCGACAGAATATATCTTGCCGACGTAAGAATGAGAATTTCCGATGACGGAGGAAAGACTTTCCGGACAATGTCAGAAAAATTCAAACATTCCGATAATCATGCTTTGGCATTTCGAAAAGATAAACCCGGTTATATTCTGACCGGAACCGACGGAGGTTTATATGAAAGTTTTGACTTTGGTAAAAACTGGCGGTTTGTTAACAATCTGCCTTTAACTCAATTTTATTTTATCGCAGTTGACGATTCCAAACCGTTTTACAATATTTACGGAGGAACACAAGATAACAATACCGAAGCGGGCCCCTCAAGAACGGATAACAGTGCCGGTATTTCAAATTGCGATTGGAAAGTAATATTGAATGCCGACGGATCACAGCCTGCGGTGGAACCGGATAATCCCGATATAGTTTATGCTCAATCACAGGAAGGTTACCTTTACAGAGTTGACATGAAGACAGGTGAACGGACATTTATCCAACCTCAGCCGGGTGAAGGTGAAGATTTTGAAAGGTTCAATTGGAATGCTCCTGTCCTGATCAGCCCCCATTCTCCTACACGGTTATATTTCGGCTCGCAAAGGTTGTGGCGGTCGGATGACAGAGGAGACACTTGGAGGCCTGTTTCCGGCGACCTTACCAATCATACAGAGCGTCTTAAACTCCCGGTAATGGGAAAAACGTGGAGTTGGGATGCACCATGGGATGTGTATGCAATGTCAACTTATAATACAATAACGGCAATTTCCGAATCACCTGTTAAAGAAGGGTTGATATATGTGGGAACGGATGACGGGAGAATGCAGAAAACCTCTGATGGAGGGAAACACTGGCAGGAAATTCCTGTTAATACTTTACCCGGAGTTCCTGCCTCGGCTTATGTAAACGATATTAAAACCGATCTTTTTGATGAAAATACCGTTTACGTTGCTCTCGATAATCATAAAACCGGTGATTTGAAACCTTATGTTTATAAAAGCAAGGATGGCGGAAAAAGTTGGGTTTCACTTAAAAACAATCTCCCGGATACGACAATTGTTTGGAGGATAGTGCAAGATTATAAAGAACCACGTTTATTATTTTTGGCAACTGAATTCGGGATGTATTTTTCACTTGATGCAGGGGAAAAGTGGGTGAAATTCACATCCGGATTGCCGACAATATCATTCAGGGATGCTGTATTACAAAAAGATAAAGACGACCTTGTTTGTGCATCTTTCGGTAGAGGTATTTATATACTTGACGATTATTCCTGTTTGAGAAACGTTAAAGAGGACAGTTTGAAAAAAGAAGCTTTGCTTTTCAAACCCCGTAATGGTTATTGGTATATACCTAAACTTAATTCTCATGCAAGTAGCGGAGCTTCGTTTTTTACCGCACCTAATCCGTGTTTCGGGGTAACCTTTACTTATTATCTTAAAGATAGTTATAAAACTTTGAAAGATAAGCGCCTGGAAAAAGAGAGAAAATTAAAAAAGGAAAATAAACCGGTAACTTTTCCGGGATGGGATGAAGTTGAAAAGGAAAAATTTCAACAAAAACCCGAAGTTTTTTTAACGGTGGTAAATAGTGACGGAGATATTGTAAAACGTGTTAACGGTAGTACGGCTAAAGGAATCCACCGTTTGTGTTGGGATTTACGTTGGTCGGTTCCCAAGGTTTTGGTTGAAAATGAGAAAAACAAAGATTTTTCTGTTGGAACGGGTATTTTGGCTGCTCCCGGAAAATACAAAGCTTATCTCGCCAAAAAGATAGACGGTGTGGTAACCCGCTTGACCGAACCTGTTGAGTTTGAGGTTGTGCCGTTAAGAGAAGGAACCCTGAAAAAAATGCCTCCCGACTCAGTTGAGAAATTTTGGAAAGAAATTAACAAAACCATAAAATACGCTAATCTTGTGGCTTTTGATTTTGATAATATTTTTTCAAAGGTAAACAGTCTTCAAAAGGTAATAAAGTCTTCACCTGAAAAGACCGATGAGTTGGTGGCTGAAATTTACAATTTGCGTTCGGATCTCCTTAAAATTAAGGTAAAATTATACGGTAGAAAAGCACCCGAAGAAATAGGAGAGAAACAAAAGCCCGCTATTTTTTCAAGAATAGGTGTTTTGTATCAAGGACTTAACGGTTCAACTTACGGACCTGTGCAAACAATCACGTCAACAATGAAAATCATAAATGACGAAACTGAAAAAGTTTCTTCCGAAATAAAAGAAATTAAAGAAAACAGATTGCCCGGCATACTGCAAAAAGTAAAAGAAGCCGGAATTGATATTGTTGAATGAGGTGGGGAAGGTTGGAAAGTCAAAAAGCAGAAGGACTGAAGGTCTGAAAATGCTTAAATGTCCTTATGTGACAGATTTAATAAGTTAATAGTTAATCGGGCAGAATTAAAAGTTGAGGGGTTGTTTATAGAGGTTCCGGAATAGGTATTACCGAGAAAGAAGAAATAATTTTCAACAATTGGAAAATGACGTTGTATCAGGGAGGGAGAGGCAGTCATGGTGAGGGGGAATAAAGTTTTTTCAACAATCATTAAATGACGTTTTTCAAGTATTTTGTGCAGGTGTCACTATGAGCTTGTCGAATAGTGGCGGGGAAGCCTCCGCACGCACGGTTCGACAAGCCTGCCCGTCCGGCAGGCGGGCTCACCGTGACAATCCTACCACGCTTATTATAGTTTGATTTACAAGTATTTAAAAAGACGTCATTGGCAGGGGGAAGAAAATAAATTTTCAACAATCAGTAAATGACGTATAGCGGTACATTAGGAAGGTGTCACCCTGAGCACGGTCGAAGGGTGGCGGGGAAGGCCTCCGCAC
>WFZS01000201.1 GCA_015489465.1 Bacteroidales bacterium
TAAACCCTTTAAGAATACGTCCCGACATACTTAACGAATTATCGTACAACATAATACTTTACTATACACAAACAAGCCGTTACTCATCATCAATAATAGAAAAGCAAGCCGACAACATAAAAAACAAAGCCGGCGACTCCCTTGAAGCTACACATAACGTTAAAAAACAAGCGGTGATGATGAAAGAGGCAATATTGAAAGGTGAACTTGACAAAATAGGTAACATACTGAATTTCGGTTGGGAAAACAAGAAAAAAATGGCTGCCGGAATATCCAATCCCGAAATTGATAAAATTTATACCACAGCAATAAAACACGGTGCCACGGGGGGTAAAATTTCCGGAGCTGGCGGCGGCGGTTTCATGTTTTTTTACTGTCCCGGAAACAGCAGATTTAACGTACAAAATGCCCTTGAAAAACTTGGCGGCTATGTTTTACCGTTTGAGTTTAACGGCAACGGATTAACAAGCTGGACATTTTAAACCATGGAAAAAATAAAAGAAGTTATACTGCTTGCCGGAGGTTTCGGAACACGTCTAAGGGATGTTGTTAAAAATGTGCCCAAACCGATGGCGGATATTAACGGTAAACCTTTTTTACATTACCTTATCAAGTATTACCAAAATAAAGGTATAGAGCATGTAATACTTTCGGTGGGATATTTGAATGAAGTAATCAAAGAATATTTCGGCAACAAGTACGGAAATGTAAAAATCAGTTATGCCGTGGAATACACTCCTCTCGGTACGGGAGGTGCTATTATGAAATCACTAGGGCTTGCCGAAACGGAAAATGTTTTGGTAGCCAATGGTGATACCATGTTCATGGTTGAGCCTTCGGGGATTTTGGATTTTCACCTGAAAAAACAAGCGGATTTCACCATTGTAACCCGGGAAGTTGAAGACGTTTCCCGTTACGGAAGTGTTATAACCGACAAAAATTACAGGATAACAGGTTTTTCCGAAAAGGGCACTTTAAAAGGAAAGGGGTTTATCAACGGAGGTGTATATCTGATTAACAGGGATTTTATTTCAGGTTTTTCTTTCCCCGGAAAATTCTCAATAGAAAAAGACTTTTTTGAAAAAGAATATCCGAATCACAATTTTTTCGGAAAACCGTGCAAGGCATATTTTATCGATATAGGTATACCGGAAGATTACGCAAGGGCAAAACGGGAGTTTAAAAAGTTGTTCGGGTAACTTTTAAATAAACTTTCTTGTGCTAAATATCAAAAAAACATTTCTGCAAAATAATACTGCTTATATATTTTTAAAAAACATTATTAGGAAAAAACTCTAATTTTGTCCAAAAATTTTGATATGTCAATAAAAAAAGCCATTTCCGACTCTATTTCGGTAAAAGAAAAAATATTGAATGACGAGTCGATTATCAATACAATAGACAAAATTGTTTCAACATGCGTTGCAACTTACCGTAACGACGGGAAGGTTTTGTTTTGCGGTAACGGAGGAAGTGCCGCCGATGCACAGCACCTTGCCGCCGAACTCTCCGGAAGATTTTATTATGACAGACCTCCGTTAAACTCGGAAGCACTGCATGTTAACACCTCATATCTTACCGCCGTGGGTAACGATTACGGTTACGATATGGTTTTTTCGCGGATGCTTAAAGGTATAGGACGCAAAGGTGACGTGATAATCGGATTGAGCACCTCGGGTAATTCCACCAATGTTGTCAAAGCTTTTGAACAAGCTAAGGAAACGGGTATAACAACCGTTGCTTTAACAGGTGAGAGCGGAGGCAAGATGGCGGAAATTGCCGATATCGTAATCAAAGTTCCTTCAAAAGATACTCCTCGAATACAGGAGGCTCACATTTTGATAGGTCATATCATCTGCCAGCTAATTGAATCAGAACTTTTTCCTAAAAACTGATGCGGGAATTAAAAGACAAAATTGATAAGTCGTGGACTTTATTCATTGACAGGGACGGTGTTATTAACAAACGTCTGCCCGACGATTACGTTAAATCATGGAGCGAATTCGAGTTTTTACCGGGAGTATTGGAGAGTTTTAAAATATTTTCCGGAAAATTCGGGAAGATAATAGTGGTAACAAATCAACAGGGGGTCGGGAAAGGTTTAATGACCGAGGAAAAACTCAAAGACATTCATAATAACATGATTCATGAGATTGAAAAACACGGTGGTAGAGTTGATGCCGTTTATTATTGCACCGACCTGAAAAATAAAAAGAATAATTGCAGAAAACCTTCTATTAAATTGTTTGAAAATGCAATATCCGATTTTCCCGGGATTTCGCCTGAGAAAAGTATTATGGCAGGCGACTCGGCAAGTGACATTGAGTTCGGTAAAAATGCCGGCATTTTCACGGTTTCCATAGGAAACGATAAAATTGATGCCGATTTAAGTTTCGGTTCGTTAAAAGAATTTGCGGATTATATAAAATAGATTTTATTACTAAAAGACGTTAGCCTTGACCCCTGTTCTAATATTAACATCATTTTTAATTTATACGGCACTGCTTTTTATTGTTTCGTGGATAACATCCCGTGATGCCGATAATGAAAGTTTCTTTATTGGCAACAGAAAATCACCGTGGTTTGTTGTTGCATACGGTATGATAGGCGCATCACTATCGGGAGTGACGTTTGTTTCGGTGCCGGGTTGGGTAGGAAAAACAGGATTTACATACTTCGTAATAGTTTCGGGTTATGTTGCCGGATATGCTGTAGTCACGTCTTTGTTGTTACCGTTATATTACCGTTTGAATTTAACATCCATCTATAAATATCTGGATAAACGGTTCGGTCCGGGCTCATACCTCACGGGCTCTTCGTTCTTTCTTATATCAAGGATAATAGGAGCTTCATTCAGAATGTTTTTGGTAGTTGCCGTTTTGCAGTATTTTGTTTTTAGCCATTTCGGAATACCTTTTTGGGTAACGGTGGTTATTTTCTTGGTACTTATACAACTTTACACTTTGAAAGGCGGCATAAAAACCATTGTTTGGACAGACACCTTGCAAACCACTTTCATGCTACTGTCTGTAATAATAACCCTGTTCATCATCGTCAACCATATGGACGTTTCATTTACGGAAATAGTAAAAAAAGTTTGGCACAGCGATTATTCCAAAATGTTAATAACGGACATTAACAACCCCAAATTCTTTTTAAAACAATTTTTAAGCGGTATGTTCATAACTATTGTGATGACCGGACTCGACCAGGATATGATGCAAAAAAACCTAAGCTGCCGTAATATAAAAGAAGCAAAAAAGAACATGACTACTTTGAGTTTGATACTTGTTCCCGTTAACCTGTTGTTTCTTTTTCTGGGAGCTACTCTGTATATTTATGCCGGAAACCAAGGAATAACCTTACCTGAAAATAGTGATCTTGTCTTTCCGTATATTGCAATTAACTATTTGGGTGTTTTTGCAGGATTGATTTTTGTTCTTGGGCTTTTATCCGCTGCATATTCAAGTGCCGACAGTGCTTTGACATCGCTTACAACTTCGTTTACATTAGACATCCTTAAACTTGATGAAAGATTTAAAAATTCTCCGGAAAAACTTAAAAAAGCAAGGATGAAGGTCCATGTGATAATGAGTATTGTAATAATTTCCGTTATTCTCATTTTTAAAAGCATAAATAATGATGCCGTAATAGCGCAACTATTTACTTTTGCCGGATATACGTATGGTCCGCTTTTAGGACTTTATGCTTTCGGATTATTTACAAATATCAAAGTAAAAGACAAACTTGTTCCGGTAATAGCGGTTTTGTCTCCTGTTTTGTCTTATATGATAAAAATCAATTCGGATTTCCTTTTCGGAGAATATAAAATAGGATTTGAATTATTGCTGATAAACGGTGCCATAACATTTCTAGGGCTGTTGTTGATTAAGGAAAGAAAAAAAGCGGAAGTAGTTTAAACCTCCGCTTTTCCTAAAACTTGACTAAGCAATATTTTACCTTTTTATTTTTATATCTTTTACTTCATCAACTGTGATAGTTCCGCCTTTATTTCCCCAGGCATTAAGAACATAATTGATAACCGCAACGGCATCTTCGTAATTATCCACTTGCGGAGGCATTGCTATATTGTATTTAGCTCCGTTTACCGTAATTTCATGATTTGAGCCGTTTAACACCTGATTAACGGCACGTTTTTTATCAGCCAACAAATAATCGGAGTTTTTTAACGGAGGAAACGCTCCCGTAACACCTTCGCCGTTCAATTGATGACAAGCGGCACATTTGGCTTTGTAAATTTCATAACCCTTCGCAAATTTTGTTTCGGCATCACCGGGAACAACAACTTTGCCGTCGTTGGGTTTTACACTCTTTTTGTTTGCTGCAAAAGTTACTCCCGCAAAGATTACCAATGCAGCCAGTGTTAAAATTGAAAGAATCTTTTTCATAGTGATAAATTTTAAAATTAATATTATTTCATTTTATAAGTATTATTAGAATTTTCCATCTTTTTCATATCCCCGTGCATCATCATCTTTTCATGCGGTTTTAACATTTTATCGGGAGGACTAATATACGGAATTCCCAACGAAAGTCCTCTGAGAATAAACAATACACCTAAAACCACAATAAAACCATCGAGAACCACACTGTACCTCTTTCTGAAATTCTTACCTATGATATTGCCCAATAGAGGTATTGCCAACATAACCGGCAACGTGCCCAACCCGAAAAGAATCATAAAAATAACACCGTCCGTTAAACTGTTTGTATTTATTGCACCTGCAATGGCAACATAAACAAGTCCGCACGGCAAAAACCCGTTCAAAACGCCGATTGTAAACAACGACGGTAATGAACTAATTTTAAAAAGCTTTCTGAACTTGCCTATCATTTTTCCGGCATAACCGAACAAAACACTTTCTATTTTTGCTTTACCTTTAAACAGGGCCGGTGCCAGTACCGATATTATCATAACAGTTCCTATCAGAATTGATGCCCATTTTTGCAATCCCGCCATTTCAATACCCTGCCCTACTAAACCGAAAACGGCACCCAAAACGGCATATGATAATATCCTGCCGATATTGTATGTAATTCCTCCAAAAACTTTATATCCCCATCCTTTATTCCCCAAAGGCAGTGCAACAGCTATGGGTCCGCACATACCTATACAGTGCAGACTTCCCACCAATCCAATCATTAATGCCGTTATGTAGTACATATCCTACTTATTTATAAATATTTTCTCCTCAAGATAATATCCTTTCCCTTCATCCCACCAGGTTATTTTCAAAACATAAATACCTTTTCTAAAGTATTTTAACGGATAAGAATATTTTATTTGCTTCCCGGAATCAAAATTAAAAACACGGTCCTCTTCCTTTTCTTGGTCGGGACGGTAAAAAACAACATTTCCGGAATCGGGTTTAACACCACTTATCATTAATTTAACATTCCGCTTATCTATCTTTATTTTTAAAGAATCCCTGAACTTTCTA
>WFZS01000202.1 GCA_015489465.1 Bacteroidales bacterium
ATATCATAAAGTGCCGGAAAAATATTTTCGTCATTAAGAATTTTTATTGCCTTATGTGCCAACACTCCTGCATATCCAATAGTAACTATAGCTACTTTTTCACCTTTAACAAGTTCCCTGCCTTTTCCTATTTCATTAATTCCTTCTTTTATTTCAAACTCCGGAAGAGGATTTTTCGAATACCTTATGGAAAAAGGACCTTCACGGTATGACAATGAAAGTTTCATAATTTTTTCCATATCGGTTTTATCCATCGGAGCAGCAACCACCATATTCGGAATACTTCGCATAAAAGCCAAATCAAAATAGCCGTGATGCGTAGCCCCGTCTTCACCCACTAGTCCCGCCCTGTCAACGCCGAAAACAACCGGTAATTTTTGTAAAGCAACATCATGAATTATTTGGTCGTAAGCACGTTGCAGAAATGTGGAATAAATTACGCAATAAGGTTTTAATCCTTGTGCTGCAAGCCCCGCAGAAAAGGTTACGGCATGTTGTTCGGCAATGCCCACATCAAAAATCCTGTCCGGAAATTTCCTTTGAAACTCCTGTAACGACGAACCCGTTATCATTGCCGGAGTTATGACAACTATCTTATTATCTTTTTCGGCAAGCCGTACCAGGGTTTTGCCAAATACGTCGGGATATGTTAAAGTCTTTTGTCGATTTAATATTTCACCGGTTTCCCTGTGAAATTTACCGGGTGAATGGAAAACCGTTTGTTCCTCTTCCGCTTTTTTAAACCCTTTACCTTTGGTTGTTAACACATGCAACAGTTTAGGTCCTTTTAAATCTTTTAATCTTTTAAGTTCATCCGTCAATATTTTTATATCATGCCCGTCAACGGGACCGGAATATTCAAATCCAAGATTTTCGAAAATAAAAGTTCCTTTACTGTCTTTTGAGGAAAGGTTTTTCAGATACTCACCTACCGCACTCGTATTTTTATCGATGGCAATCCTGTTATCATTTAAAACTATCAAAACGTCGGAATCACCCGCATTGTTCAAAGCCTCGTAAGCCATACCGCCTGTCAATCCGCCGTCACCTATTACGGCAACAAATTTTTTGTCCGTTTCATTTTTAAGTTTGGCTGCTTTCTCCATACCCAGCAATGCGGATATTGAAGTTGAAGCATGTCCGGCAATAAAGGCATCATATTCACTTTCTTCGGGTACCGGGAAACCACTTACTCCTCCCAACTGGCGTAATGTATAAAACCTTTCTTTTCTGCCTGTTAATATTTTATGTGCATAAGCCTGGTGCCCCACGTCCCAAATTAAAACATCATAAGGAGTATTGTAAACGTAATGCAAGGCAAGGGCGAGCTCAACAGCTCCCAAACTTGCTCCCAAATGCCCGGGATGTACCGAAACAACGTCAAGAATAAAAGATCTTATTTCGGAAGCAAGTGTTTCGAGTTCACTTGTATCCAACAACTTTAAATCTTTTGGAGAGTTTATTGTATTTAACAGATTATAACCTTTCATCAAACTTGTTCTTTTTTTCTTTGCACATAATCGCCCCATCCGTGTTTCCATCTTCTATGCGACCATAACCAGTTAGACGGGTTTTTCCGTATCTCTTCCTCTACTTTTTCAGCATACATTTCGGTTATTTTTCCGGGTGCAAGCTCTTTCGGATTATCATGCAACAAACTAAAAGCAAACTCGTAATATCCACGTTTTTTTCTTTCAACGCTCATATATATAACCGGCATATTATAAACTCGCGAATAGTATTCTATTCCATGTAAAAAAGGTGTTTTTCTTCCCAAAAAATCAACCCAAACAGATTTATCGGGATTTGAAGGACTTTGGTCGGAAACCAAAATAAATGTGTGAGGTTTATCCTTAAACTTTTGAAAAAACATCCTTGTTTGATTTATCGGAATCATGAACATTCCGTTTTTAGAACGTGAACGTTTTATAAAGCGGTCAATGTATTTGTTTTTAATGGGTTTATAAACTACGGCAATATCATTTTCCACATAAAGGGGTAACGAAACGGTTCCCCACTCCCAATTTGCATAATGACTCAATGCTAAAATAACACCCCTGCCCTCTTCGTGATATTTTTTTATAATATCCGTATTTTTGCCGGTATATCTTTTCTTTCCCGTTTTCGTACTCATTGTGTATCCTTTGATTGACTCAAGAAAGATATCGCTGAGGTTACGGTAAAAATTTTTTTCTATTTGTTTTATCTCCTTAACTGATTTTCCGGGAAATGAGTTTTGAAGATTTTCGCGAACTACTTTTTTACGGTAACCCGAATTATATAACAAAAAACTCACGATATCGGAAAATCCGTATAGAACAAAAAAAGGTGTTATTGCAAATAATGTTATTATTATCAAAAACAAAAGAAAAACAAAATAGTCCATCAGCAGCTAACTTTTTTTAAAATTCCTATACCACTCAACAGTGTTTTCCAAGGCTTTGTCAACGTCAATTTTGGGATTATACCCGAAATGTTCTTTTAATTTACCGATACTGAAATGATAATCCAACCCGCCGTTATTTACCCTGTAAGGTGTTAAAAACGGCTCGGACTTTAAGTTTAAAAGCCTATGGACACCGTAATAAATTCTGGCGGCGGTCATGGCTATACCGTAAGGTATTGATCCGAACTTCGGTTTTACACCCAGCTTTTCTGCAAGTTTGGTGTTAAATTCATGCCACGTAATATCGAGCCCGTCGGTAGCAATGTATGCATTACCGTTTGCTTTTTCGTTGCCGTCAACAAGCATGATAATATCTACAAGATTTTCAACATAAACGGGACATGTTTTAGCCCTGCCGTGATTTATTTCGGCAAACTTACCCGACAGCATGGCATCAATGTATTTCAACATAAAAGTTCTGTCGTTTATACCGAAAACATTACCCGGACGTACCGCAGTAATTTTCATGGGTACCACTTTGGCGTATTCCCACAACCACTGTTCGGCAAGTAATTTTGTTTCGGCGTAAGGTATAAGATTTTTAGCCGGAGGATCATCTTCTTTCACATTAGTTTTACCGAAACCGTGAAAAGCAACCGTGCTGATGTAAACGAATTTCTCCACTCCCGCTGCTACCGATGCTTTTGCAACATTTATGGTTCCTTTATAATTTATCTTTTCAAACAGCTCATAAGGTCCCCAATCCGCAGCTAATCCGGCAACATGAATTACCTTATCAACGTTTTTTACCGCAGGTTCAATAGTTGTGTAGCCGGTAATATCACCGTAAAACAGATTTACATCCAAACCTTTCAGGAAAGAAAGATCGGAAGTTTTACGGACTAAAACATTAACGTCATGCCCGTTTTTAAGCAATCTTTTAACAACATTGCTTCCAATAAATCCGTTTGCACCCGTAACAAGATATCGCATGATTCAGTGGTAATAGATTATAAAAATATCGGTTAAAACACCTATTGAAATATGTAAAAGAAAAACGTACCAAATGGAACGGCTTCGCAAAGCTATCAATCCGAACAATATACCTATAAATATAGAGCCTATTATTTCTCCTTCGGGTTTGTCGATATGCACCAAACACGATGATATGGTTTGAATAAGTACCGCATTGAAAGCCCCGAACTTTTCTTTTAACCCGAACAGTAGAAAACCTCTGAAAAAAAACTCCCAGGCAACGTAATACAACAAGATGTACAAAAGTTCATAAACAAAAAGATGTGACTGATCGGTAAGTAATGATTTTGCCAACGGATATTCGGCTCTTACATCGGGCATTTTTGAGGATATATATATTAAAGGCACAACAACAAAAGGTATTGTTATCAACCACTTGGAACCCCATTTAATATCTCCCAAACCCCATCCGAAATCTTTCAAAGGCCGTTTCATTACAAACTTTATGTAAAGAACAGGCAAAACAAACATCAGAAAAAAGAAAACCGAAAATTGCCAAATACGGGCATAAATATCTCCGTTAGTCGTGTTTTCATATTGAGGAAAGTAATTGTAAAAATATTCCGGATAACCGTGATACCGGTACAGTGTTAACAACACCGGCGCACTTAAAAGCATCACATAATAATGAATGTCTTTTTTGTTAAAGTCGATATTTCCGAAAAATTTACTCATATAACAACGGTAATTTGTCTTTTACAAAGTTATCATAATACTTGCTACCAACAATAAAAGTAATAACCGACCATGTTATTCCGGCAATTATATCGATAACATAGTGATATCTGCAATAAACAAGTGAGATGAATATTCCCGTTATTACCGGTAAAAATATCCAAGCCATTTTTTTGTTATATCTGAACATAGTCATCAATGTTGTAAGCGAAATGGCGGCATGCAGACTCGGAAAAGCATCGTATTTATTGGGTTCAAGAAAATTTATTATGCTGCGTATGGGTTGAGCCAAAAATATACCGTCAAGGCTTTTTTGCTGAAGCTCCATTAAAGGCTGATAAAATCTGGGACCTTGAGCGGGAACCATAAAATAAAACAAATATGCTCCGTAATAGGTCAGCATGTAGATAAAGATGCTCTTATCCAAATCAACGTATTTTTTCTTTTTATAAAGCCAAACCAAAATAAAAAGAGGCATTGGAAAGTAAAAAATATAGAGTAAATAAAGTAAATCGGTAAGCCAAGGCTTAACCCAATGTTCTATCCACACGGTCGGATGTACCCCCAAAAGATTGTAATCGATATTTGCAAGAACCTCGTCATATCTGTGTGTATTGATAAACGGCAGTATCATAAAAAAACTTTCGAAGATTACAAAAAGGTATATCAGCGGGTAAAAAAGTCTGAAATATTTGGCCCAACCTTGTTTTGCACCTTTTTTTCTTAACCTTACCGAGAGGTAAATTATTGCCGCCGTAATTAAGAAAACAATTAACGGCTGATAGGTATAGGGCGAACTTTTTAAAGAAAAAATATAGAACACAAAAATTATAACAAGAAATATTGAGTTCAGCCTGTCCAGAACGGAGAAATCTTTGAAAAAATTTTTCATTTAACGTTAAATATTTTTTTAACAAAATAGCCCCACACTCAAAAGCATGGGGCTAATATATCTAAAATTAACCAATACGGTTAAGGCATCAGCTCGGCAAGTTTCTTTTGTAACTCTTCACCTCTGATATTTCTGGCAACAATTTTACCGTCGGGACCTATTAAAATGTTTTGAGGTATAGATTGGATTCCGTAAAGTTTACCCGCTTCGTTACCCCAACCTTTTAGATCGGAAACGTGAGTCCAATTAAGTCCGTCATCTTTGATGGCTTTAATCCATGCATCTTTGGATTTATCGAACGAAACTCCGAAAACGGTGAATCCTTTATCATGATATTTCTTGTATGCCGCTACGACATTCGGGTTTTCAGCTCTACACGGTTTACACCATGAAGCCCAAAAGTCAACCAAAACATATTTATTCTTTTTAACCACGGACGATAATGAAACTGGATTTCCTGCAGTATCGTTCTCGGTAATATCTATAAAAGGTTGACCTACCTGAACTTTTTTCAAAGTTTCAACACGCTCTTTTATACTCTTAACATATTTATTACCGTTTATCGAAGGATCAAATGCTTTTGCAGCTCTTTCAAGATCAGGAAGTTTAAATTGATATGAGTATTGATAAATTATAAATGCAGGGACAACGCTTTTCGGGTTTTTTTCGGCGTAAGTAATCATTTCGTCTTTACGTCTGTTTTCCAAAGATTCATAAACGCGGGTTAGACTGTCCATAGCACGTGTATCGTTTTTACGTGCTGCCATTCCGTATTGATTTCCCAGTTTTTTTATTTGATCATCTATAACACCGCTGATTTCTTTATTGAAATATTCAAATTCCCTTTGAGATTTTGAACCTTCCACAACAACATTATGAAGATTGCTTTTATCTATTTTAATTGTAATTTTTCCGGGTTCCACAAAAACCGGAGAAAGTCTGATTTTATTATAATACAGATAGTACAAAGTTGGATAATCAACATATCCTTTCATTTCAGCTTTTCCGTTTTTAAGGGTGGCCGAATCAATTGTTACCCATTTGCCGTCCTCCCAATTTTTAAAGGCTACAACGTCACCGTCCTTTGCACCGTTAATGGTAATTTCGGCAGTATAGTTTGTCTTTTCATTCTCTTTGGAACCACATGCTCCCAGCATTAACACTGCGATTAAACTTACAACAAATAGCGAAAATAATTTTCTCATGATTTAATATTAATTTAGTTTTTATAATTATTGATAAACTAATTTATTGTTTAACATAGGTAGTTGTCATAGTACCTATTTTTGTATGACTCTCGGTAATTATGTACGGTTTTCGGTAAACTCCTAGTTTATGAAAATTGTTATCACCTTTAAACCGGAATTTTATAACATTTTTATCATCCATTTTCCAATTAGCTTCAAAAACATTATCTTTTGTAACTATAAGAAGTGTCGAGTCGTCGGTAAATTTCAGTTGATTTTGTTTTTCTATTTCAACCAATTGTTCCAGCATTTGGGGTGTTGTCTTTTTTTCGTCAAAATCGGTTTTAACATCATGAACTTTCCATACGCCGATAAGTTCACACGATGTTTTACTGCACGAACTTAAAAACACTACTAACAACGATAATGCAAAAAATACTTTTTTCATATCTATTTCCAGTTTTAACTCTCCGGTATTATTCCACCGAACAAAAATAACTTAATAAATATGCCTAGGTTGTTAAAAAATGTGAAACCGCATTTTTTTAGGGTTTTAACTAATTAATTACATTTGCATAAAACAAGTAATTTTAACAAAAATCAACAATTATGAAAACAAAAATCTTTTTAAGTTTTTTAACGGCTCTTTTTTTATTTCCCACCGCAAGTATAATGGCTCAGGTAAAAGCCGATGATATTGTAGGAGATTGGTGGAACAAAGAAAAAGATGCCCACATACGCATTTTTAAAGAAGGAGATAAATATTACGGTAAAATTGTATGGCTTAAAAATCCCATTGACGAAGAGACCGGAAAACCCAAACTTGATAAACACAATACTGACGAAAAACTGAAATCAAGACCCATAATGGGAATGCTTATATTAAAGGATTTTGTTTTTGACGGTGACGACGAATGGGAAGACGGAACAATTTACGATCCTAAAAGCGGCAAAACTTACAGTTGCTATCTGGAGTTTGAAGATGAAAATAATAAAGACAGGCTTAAAGTAAGAGGATATATCGGCGTAAGTCTTATAGGAAGAACAGATTACTGGGAACGAGTTAAATAGCAGCCGTATTATTTTTATTTAATAAAAACCTGTAGCACATTTGTTTTCTGCAGGTTTTTTATTTGTTTATTTTTACCCTGATAACCAATTTACCAATCAAAAACCAAAAACTTTTATTTATGAAATATTTTTTTACCCTTGCCATTCTGTTTTCCATGCTCACGGCATTCACGCAAAATGACGATGACGTAATAATTGTTCCCACATTTAATTATTCTCAAACTTACGGTCAGCCGTGGGACGGAACCATAAGGGACACCATGATAAACTTTCCCGATATTCCGGGTCAAACTTACCGTAAAATAATTATGGCTTATAACATACGTTGCAAAGACGGTAATATTTCGGTACCCGGAAATACCAATATAGGTTGCGGCGAGTGGGACTATTCGTGTAACACTTACATAACCGACTCATCAAGAACAGACTCGGTGATAAACTTTACAAATTCTCATTATATTTCAAACTTTCAGGGAGGCACTTTTTACTATGTTGATTATCCGTTATATGATTTTTACCGGTATCTTGAAAAAGATGTTGTTTTGAACAATGTAAACAGTGAAACGCTGGCACAGATAGGAAACGGTAACATAGAACTGTCAGAAGTTATTCCAACAGATAAATTTTCGGGAAAATCTCAATACCTTTTCACTAAAGAGGAACTGACTAACGCAGGACTGTCTGCCGGAAGCATAGATGCATTGATAATTGAAAACACAGGAGAGGAAGCTGCCGCAGGATTTTTGAAAATTAAAATAAAAAGTTCGTCAAAAAGTGAACTTGATGCAAATGATCCCGATCTTCCGGGAGAATTTGCCGGCTTTACGGAAGTATATTTTAACGATTTTACTTTTGTGCCGGGCGAAAACAGGATTCAGTTTTATCAGCCGTTTTTATGGAACGGCAACTCCAATATTTTGGTGGAATTTACGTTCACCAACAAGCAACCTTCGCAACAACTTAAAATTAAAGGTGAAAACACGGGAAACATCTACGGCATTTACAGCACCAATTCAAACAGTATAAATGCTCTAAACGGATATGTTGATGTTGACGGAAGCGCTTTTGAAAATATCTCGGACGAAATAACGGTATCTTTTTGGAGTTACGGCGACAAAGATATGCTTCCTGCAAAAACATGTGTTTTTTTCGGAGCCGATTCCGCCGGCAGAAAACAAGCCAATGTTCATTTACCATGGGACAATTCGATAATTTATTTCGATTGCGGAAATAACGGTTCAACAGTAGATAGAATTAATAAAAGCGCCTCTCCCGGAGATTACAAAGGTAATTGGACACATTGGGCTTTTACCAAAAATGCCACAACAGGTGAAATGAAAATATATTTGAACGGACAACTTTGGAAAGAAGGCACAGGCAAAACAAACCTTATTGATATTGTGGATTTCTTTATCGGAGGTAACGGTCAAAACACTCTTTTTTATTACGGTAAAATTGATGAATTCAGGGTTTGGAACAAAGAGCTTGACCAAACAACAATTCAAAATTGGATGAATAGAGAGGTTGACAATACTCATCCTTACTATGACAACCTTATTGCTTACTATAAATTTGACGAAGGCAGCGGAACTTTGGTTGGCGACTCTTCCCCTAACGGTGCTTCTGGAGAAATTAAAGATTTTATTTATTGGGCACACGAAAGAGGCAGCAAAATTTTCAATGGTTTTAAAAACACAACTTACCGCCCGGACATCACCTTTGCGCAAGGTGATTACGACATCACCGTAACGGATAAAATAGTTACGGATTCCGTTCAACTTCTTCCCAATATTGTGAAAGCTTATGAAATAATTACCGGCAGCGGATTTCAAAACGACAGCATTGCGGAAGTTTCCGTTAATGAATTTTGGGAAGCACGTAATGAATACATTTACGACCCTGACGGTAATATTGCCGACTCCGTTATCATAACACCGACGGATTCCATAAATGTTACTGAATTGGTTTATTACAATAGATACCCGTCTAAAATAGAGTTAATGTCGTTTGTTACTCCTTACGGAATTTACCTTGACTTGGGACAAAACGGGAAAACTTGGTATTTTGACGTTACCGATTATGCTCCTATTCTTAAAGGCAGAAAAAGAATGACCATTGAAAGAGGCGGTCAGTGGCAGGAAGACATGGACATAAAATTTTATTACTATCCGGGAACACCCCCGAGAGATGTACTGGACATGAGGCAAATCTGGAAAGTTCAATACAAATCTTTCAATTCAATACATAATGAAAGGTCATTCGAAACCAGGGATGTTATGATGCCTGCAAACGGATCGCAATTTAAAATAAGAGCGGTGATAACAGGCCACGGGCAAGAAGGTGAATTTATTCAACGGCACCACAGACTGAATATAAACGGTGGTGACATCGAATTTGACTGGTATGTCTGGAATGAATGTTCCACAATACCCATTTACCCTCAAGGAGGAACATGGATTTACGACCGTGCAGGTTGGTGCCCCGGCAATCCTACGGTAATTAACGACTTTGATATTACAGACTATGTAACACCCGGACAAACGGCTTCCATAGATTACGACATTCCCGTTGCAACGGGCGCTTCAAATTATATTGTAAACATGCAGCTTTTTACTTACGGACCTCCCAATTTCGACAATGATGCCTCTATTGTGAGAATTCTAAAACCCAACGCCGCGGATGCAAGCCAGAGAAGGTTTAATCCGGCCTGCACCTATCCCGAAGTTGTAATACAAAATACCGGAGCTAACACTTTGACAAATTTACAGTTGCAATATTGGACGGGTACGGACATCGAAACTTACGATTGGTCGGGATCACTTAATTACATGGAAAAAGATACAGTAGTTTTGCCTGTTGACGAATTAACCTTCTGGGTGGACAATCCCGGTACTTTTAATGTAAAATTGGAAAATCCTAATGACGAAAATCCCGATAACAATCAATTGTCTATTATTTATGATAATGTGGATGTATATCCCGAAGGTGAACCGATAACAATCAGATTATGGACAAAT
Organism: Bacteroidales bacterium; assembly: GCA_015489465.1. GTDB lineage: Bacteria > Bacteroidota > Bacteroidia > Bacteroidales > F082 > B16-G9. The sequence continues at coordinate 10,264 of WFZS01000202.1, forward strand.
AACAGGGGTTATCAAAATTCTTATACGTTGACAAAAGATGACGGAACGATAATTCTTGATGAAGATAACTTTGAAAATAACATGCTTTACGAAAAAACCGTAAACCTTGAACCGGGTTGTTACAAACTGGAAATATTTGACAGCGGTGATGACGGTTTGGAATTTTGGGCAAACCCCGGGCAAGGAGTAGGTGCTTTCTCGGTAAAAAACAGTGCCGGAGAAACACTTTATAACTTCGATCCCGATTTCGGAAGTTTTGCAATATACGAGTTCGGAATCGGAAACATTACAAAAATCGATGAAGTTAAAAACCCGTTTACCGTTAACATCTATCCTAATCCCGTTAAAGATTTTCTGAAAATAAACCTGAAAAGCAACACCGAACACGACTTTAATATGGTTTTGACAGATTTACTTTTGAACCCTTTGCTTTCAAAACGCATAAACAACTACAGCAGGGAATTATCGGAAGAAATAGATATGAAAAAAATACCTTCAGGAATTTATCTCCTGAAGGTAGAATACGGTAATTTCAGTAAAACCGTTAAGGTGGTGAAGGAGTAATTTTACTCTTTCACTACTTTTTCGGTAAAAATATCCGATGCTGTTTTTATTTTGAGGAAATAAACACCGGGAACAATATTTTGTAAATTCAAATTATAACTTTTTGCATTCACGGCTTTCGTTAATACGGTTTGACCGTTTACATTGGTTAGAGATACTTTTTCAATCGTTAAATCTCCAAGATTTATGTTAATATTGTCTTTTGCCGGATTAGGATAAACATCGCTTGAAATACAAACAGGCGTTTCAATACCCGTAACATCAATTGTAAAACTACCCTCTTCGGCAAATTCGGAACCTTCCAAAGCATTGTCAATTGACTGTACACTCCAAAAATACGTTCCATCGGTAAGTCCGTTGATTTTCCATGATGTATTTTGGCAGGCGTTTCCCATCAATGTGGGAGTAAGTCTGTATCCCGTACTGTTAATGGAATTTGAAGGGCAAATTGTATCTCCGTTGTATTTATAAAGGTAAATGTTGTACGAAAGTGCATCTTGAGGTGTTTCCTGGTCTGTGGCGGCATTCCAACTGAGTGTTACCGATGATGAATCTATTTCGGCTGTTAATCCCGAAGGAGCAGTAGGTTTAGTATTTGCCTGATCCAACGTATTTTTATAAATAACCGTTTGAGCTAAATAATATTCATTATATCCCGTTTGTATAAGGTCTAGCTTGCCGTCGTTGTTGTAATCGCCCCACGCAGCATCGCCCCAAAACATCGGAGGTAACTCAATACCAGAATTTTGAAATGTTCCGTTGCCGTTATTATCGTAAATATAGGTATAATAACTCCAACTTCCGTCATCATTTTCTTCGGTTCCCGCCAAAAACAAATCCAAATCACCGTCATTATCATAGTCACCCCATTCCAAAGCACAGTGCGAAACTTTTTGGAATGTACTGTCGTCAACCAAAGTTAAAGTTCCGTCGCCGTTATTTTTGTAAAGATTTGTTATTCTACCCGGATATACGAATCCTGCAATTACAAGGTCCGGATAGCCGTCGTTGTTGTAATCTCCCCATGCAGCATCACTAAGGAATACTTGTGGAAAATTCATTCCCGAATCTTCAAAAGTACCGTCGCCGTTATTTTTGTAAAGTGTAGTAACAAAATTACCGTTAATATCGTCGCCCATTAAAATAAAATCCATATCACCGTCTTTATCATAATCGCACCATTCTACGGTTGAATTAATAACCCCCGGCAATGTTATCCCAGCTTCCTCGGAAAATGTTCCGTCGCCGTTATTCTTATATATTTTCGTTTCATAATCGGTTCCGTTAAAACCTGCACTCAATATATCCAGATATCCGTCGTTGTTAAAATCGGCCCAACGTTCGTTACCTTGGTAAACCTGATTGATTCCGGGTTCAATATCGGTAAAAATACCGCTGCCGTCATTTCTGTAAACTGTTGTAAACGGATCTATATTACTGTCCGCACCTTGAATGAGTAAATCGACATCGCCGTCATTATCATAATCACCCCATGCGCAAGAACCTACACCAAGATTTTCAAAACCCGCATCCGTAACTTCCTCAAAGGTATCGTTACCTTTATTTTCAAAAAGACCCGTTTTATACGACCCGGCATCTTCCATACCGAAAACCAACACATCCAAATCACCGTCATTATCATAATCAACCCATGAAAGCTGACTGAATGTTACTTGAGGTAATGATGTGGAAGCATCAATCGGTTCAAAAACTTGCGAAAAACCGTAACCGCTTATGAAAAACAATGCATTTAAAAGAAGTAATAATTTTTTCATGACTTTCATTTTTTTATTAGACATATTTTTATAATCAAACAATATTAAAACTTTAAAACGATAAATGCAATATAATCCGGTGTTTTTCAAGCAAGTAATTAACGATTTATAATATTTCCATCCTGTCTTCAACATTTTTTTCTAATTTTTACAACAAACCGATTCCTGCCTATCCTATTCATTATCTGTATTTTATCCGTTTTTAAACGACATTAAACGAATATTAAACGGAAGTAAACGGTTATTAACCGACTTATCTTCACTCGCCGTTTTATGTTTGCAGTGTCAAATCAATCACTGGCAAAAAACAAATTGAAACTTTAAACTAAATTATTTATTAACTATTAAAATTTTACAATTATGACTTCTTTAAAAAATTCAGTACAACTAATCGGACGCTTGGGAAATGACCCCGAAACAGCAACTTATGAAAACGGAAAAACAAGAACAAGGTTCTCGTTGGCAACATCCGAAATTTACCGGAATAACAAAGGTGAAAAAGTTGAAGAAACACAGTGGCACAATATTGTAGCCTGGGGTAAAACTGCAAAAATCGCCGAAAATTATTTGAAAAAAGGTAAAGAGGTAGCCCTTGAAGGAAAGTTGACTTCCAGAATGTGGGAAGACGACAAAGGTAAACATTACATTACCGAAATCGTTGCAAACCAAATCCTCATTCTCGACAAAAAACCTCAATAGTTTTTTAAAAATTTTAACGGTAACCGCGTAAACTTTTGCTGCGGTTGCCGTTTTTTTAAATAAAAAAAATGAAAAACAATATTGAAAAAGGTAAATACGGGGAAAGTATCGCGGCGTCATTTTTACAAAAACAGGGCTACCGGATACTGGCAAAAAACCGGCGCTACGGCCACAAAGAAATAGACATTATAGCCAAAGATAACGAAACCATAGTCATTGTCGAAGTAAAACTGAGATATACCGATTTTTTCGGTTTCCCGGAACAAGCCGTGAATAAAAGAAAACAAAAATTATTAATTGAAGCTGCAGATGCTTATATTACAGAAAACAATTTGAATAATGATGTAAGGTATGATGTTGTTGCTATTGTTTTTGAAAACAATAAAAAAAGGTTATTACATATTAAAGATGCATTTATTCCGGGTCTTTAACCCCCTTTATAGTCAAAATCGTCCATAACGGATTGTACCAAATATTCCATGGTATCCAAGTTAAGAGCCAATAAATTTCCGTATCCGGCTTTTCTTTTAAAATATATGCCGTTGTCAATATCTATAAACCAGTAACTATCCTTGTTTTTTACAACCATATCGATAAATTCGAGGTTTACCGGCACATGTCCGTGAATAATTCGTCTGTGGCCTATTTTTTCCGGTTCTATTTTGTAATCCCTCGACCATAACATGGACCATTTGTCTTCAAAAGGATCTTCCCTGTTAAAGTTCAGTCCCGCATGTACAACAACATATTCATCAAGCACAACATAATAGTCGAGGTTTTTCATCCACTCAATATATTTTTCAGGTATATCTTTTACCCTGTTCACTCCGAAACTTTTCAGCGTTTCTTTTCCACCGTGTTTTTCCCATTCCTTTTGAACGGAACTCTTAAAATTTATCCCCAGAAAACCCTTTTTTTCCTTGTCGCTCTCCCAAGCCCTTACAAGATAATCTTCATGATTTCCTTTTAAAACGGTTATGTTATAATCGTTTTTTTGAAGCCCCATAATATAGTCGATAACACCTTTGCTGTCGGGACCACGGTCGATATAATCACCCAAAAAAATCAGATGGTCGTTTTTATTGGGTTTTATTTGATATTCAATAAGCGTTTTTAACGTTTCGGCGCATCCGTGAATATCGGGTATTACCCAAGTTTTTATCATACGAAACCTTTTTTTATTTTATAAAAAAGGCTGCCATAAATTTATCAGGCAGCCTTCGTTAAACTTATTTTTTCTTTGCTTGATTGGCTACCTTTTCCATTAAAGCTTTTATAACTTCCGGATCTCCTAAAAACCTGTCACTTAGAAGATTCATATCATCGTCAAACTCAAAAAGATAAGGTACACCTGTCGGAATATTGAACTTCAATATTTCTTCTTTACTCATATTTTTCAAGTGCATTACCAACGCTCTCAAACTGTTGCCGTGAGCAGCAATAATTACTTCCTCTTTTTCATCAAGTTTAGGCATAATTTCCTTTTCCCAGTAAGGAACCATTCTTTCGATAACTTCTTTCAACGATTCGGTTAAAGGAATTTCTTCCGGAGATAGATCGGCATATTTAGGATCGAATTTCGGATTTCTTTCGTCGTTAGGATCCAATGGCTGCGGAGGAACATCAAAACTACGACGCCACAATTGAACCATATCGGCACCGTATTTCTCGGCGGTTTCGGCTTTATTCAAACCCTGAAGCATACCGTAATGTTTTTCATTCAAACGCCAACTTTTATATTCCGGTATCCACATAAGATCCATCTCTTCAAGAATTATCCACAATGTTTTAATGGCTCTTTTTAAATACGAAGTATAGGCAACTTTAAATTTAAAGCCTTCGTCTTTTAACAATTTTCCGGCTTTTTTAGCTTCTTCTATTCCGGTTTCCGACAACGGAACGTCAGTCCATCCGGTAAATCTGTTTTCTTTGTTCCATACACTTTCACCGTGACGGATCAACAATAACTTTTTCATGATTTATCAATTTTTCAGTTAATTTATTTGCAAAAGTAACGAAATAAAATGTATTTCAAACCGGTGTAATTCAAAGAGATTTAAAAGTGTAAATAAATAATTTTTAAAACGTTTGCGCTGGATTTTTCACCGGTAAAATTTCAATTCAAAGATATTTCAAATGTTAAATATATTGTATTATATTTGCTGCCTGTATTTATCTTAATATCAATAATTCTTATATGGAGAAACAAACTTTAGGGCACATAGCACAGATAATAGGCCCAGTTATTGATGTAGCTTTTGAAAAAGAAAAAGATCTACCTAAAATTCATGATGCTCTTGAAATAGACCGTGGAAACGGCGAAAAGCTTGTTCTTGAAGCACAACAGGCAATAGGTGAAAATATTGTAAGAACCATTGCAATGGATTCTACGGACGGCTTAAGCCGCGGAATGGAAGTGGTTTCCTTAGGCCATCCCATATCAATGCCTGCCAGCGAAGAAATCAAAGGTAGATTGTTTAATGTTATCGGTAAAGCCATTGACGGCTTAGGTGATATAAAAACGGATAAATATTATTCCATTCACCGTGATCCCCCGAAGTTTGAGGAGTTAACAACTTCAAAGGAGGTTCTTTACACGGGTATCAAAGTTATCGACCTTATCGAACCTTATTCAAAAGGTGGTAAAATCGGATTGTTCGGTGGTGCGGGTGTCGGTAAAACCGTTATCATAATGGAGCTTATCAACAACATCGCAAAATCATATTCCGGACTTTCGGTTTTTGCCGGTGTAGGTGAAAGAACCCGTGAAGGTAATGACCTGTTACGCGAGATGATTGAATCGGGTGTAATAAAATACGGAGAAGAGTTTATCAAATCCATGGAAGAAGACGGATGGGATTTGTCAAAAGTTGACCGCAAACAACTTGCCGAGTCGCAAGCCACCCTCGTTTTCGGACAGATGAACGAGCCTCCGGGAGCACGTGCACGTGTTGCCTTGTCAGGACTGACACTTGCCGAATATTTCCGCGACGGTGACGAAAAATCGGGAGGAAGAGACATCCTTTTCTTTATTGACAATATCTTCCGTTTTACACAGGCGGGTTCCGAGGTATCGGCACTTTTGGGACGTATGCCTTCCGCAGTGGGTTACCAACCTACCCTTGCTACCGAAATGGGTCTTATGCAGGAAAGAATTACCTCTACAAAAAGAGGTTCCATTACTTCGGTTCAGGCTGTTTACGTTCCTGCCGATGACTTGACAGACCCGGCACCGGCAACAACATTTGCCCACCTCGACGCCACAACGGTACTTAGCCGTAAAATTGCAGAGCTTGGTATTTACCCCGCCGTTGACCCGTTGGATTCAACGTCACGTATCCTTACACCGGATGTAGTAGGCAAAGAACATTACGATACGGCTCAGCGTGTTAAAAACATACTACAGAGATACAAAGAACTTCAGGATATTATTGCCATTCTGGGTATGGATGAACTTTCGGAAGATGATAAACTTATTGTTCACCGCGCACGCCGTGTTCAACGTTTCTTGTCGCAACCGTTCCATGTTGCCGAACAATTTACCGGACTTAAAGGAACCGTTGTTTCAATAGAAGATACAATTAAAGGCTTTAACATGATTTTGGACGGTGAAGTTGATGAATACCCCGAAGCTGCTTTCAACCTTGTTGGAACTATTGAAGAAGCTATCGAAAAGGGTAAGAAAATGCTTGCCGAATCAAAATAATAATACTTGAAAGCTGTTATGAACGTAGAAATAATAACACCCGACAAAACTTTATATAAAGGTGAAGCCGAGTTGGTTCAGCTTCCCGGTATCGACGGTTCTTTTGAGATTTTAGAGAATCATGCTCCGCTTATTTCGGCACTTGCCGAAGGTAAAGTGAAGATAAAAAAATCGGGTAACGAACAGTTTTTTGATATTAACGGCGGTGTTATTGAAGTGTTAAACAATAAAGTTTTGATATTGGCACAGTAACATCGCTATTAGTAACAATAAATAAAAAAGGCCGGTGTAAAATAAAACACCAGCCTTTTTTTGTTTATAAATTTAAATTACCTGCTAATTACCATTTTTCCAGACAAGCCACCGTTTACGGTAACAATCCTGTAAATGTATATCCCGGGTTGAAAACCGTTTGCATCAAACTCGACTTCGTGTTTTCCTTTCTCCAACATATTGTTTACCAATGTCGTTATTTTTTTACCGTCCAATGAATAGATGTCGAGATTTACAAATTCTTTTTCAGGAAGTTGAAATTCTATTTTAGTAAATTCATCAAACGGGTTCGGGTAGTTTTTAACGGTTATTTTATTATCAGTTTTGTGTTCGGTGTATTTAATTCCGTTAGCAATATCGCTTGTTTCATTATAAACAAACACTCCAGAATTCAAATTTACAATCCATATATCATTAGTTACCGGGTCAACGGCAATTTTTTCTATCCAATTATTGTCCAAAAACGAATTTTCATCATTAAAGACCGTCATGTTCATAAGAGTGTCAACTTTAACCAAACCACCGTAACGTGTTCCCACCCAGATATTTCCTACAGTATCTCTTGCCAGGCAGGTTACATAATCATCCGGCAAATCCGAATTAGCAGCTGTTAAATGTCCCCACTCATTATCACCGTAATAAATTGCAATACCTCCCGGCCATCCGTTTGATTCATTCGGCTGTGCTCCGAACCATACATTGCCGTATTTATCCCTTACAACCGAATTAGCGATTTTAACGGGAGCTTCATCCCAATACGAATGGTAAGCTGTGCCGTCGTACGAATAAATACGTCCCGAAGCAAACCACATGCCCAATGAGTCCTGCAAAATCTGGTAAAAGCCCGCCGGATAATTCTGGGGATCATTCGGTAATTGATGCCAAACGGAATCAAGATACATAACCCTTGAATAACCGTCGGAATAAACTTCCGCCCACAATGTTCCTATAACATCGTTTTGTGAATTTTTAGTGGTAACCCATTGCAAAGAACTGATAAACGCACTGCTTACCCCCAAATCAGCACCGCTAAGAACTTCTACATTGTCACCTGATATTTTGACAAGACCCTCATTAGAGCCGTTATTAGCGTCAAATTTTTCGGAAGCCCAAATGTTTCCGTAATAATCAACGGTTAATAATTCGGGAATGATCAAATTAGCATTGTCATAATCTATGAATGAATATTTCTTTTCCAATGAATTATTTTCGTCAACAACGTCTATTTCACCGCTAAAAATTTTTGAATCGGTACACCCCAAATACTTTTTACCGTTTTTAATTTCAATATCATAAACCGTATTACCGTTTACGGGCGAAGTTTGTAAATTATACAAACCTGAAAAACCGTAATTATAGCTATCGTCAATTGTTCCGATAATAAATCCCTCTTGTGGATAGGGCAGTCCGAGAGCAACTTCCATATCGCCTGCATAAAGAGTGTTTATATAGGCTAAAGTGTCGCCGTCCTGAACAGGGAAAACGTCCCAAGTGTCATCACGGTGCCATACGGCAAAACCGTTTTGATAATTGTATAAATAAATATCATATTGAGGAGAAATCTCCATCCCCGAAATATCAGGTGTAGTTAACGGACTGTTTGCATCGGTATATTGTTGCCAGTTTCCGTTATTATCCATTCTCCATACTCCTTGCGTATAAGTTGAAACAACAACGTTATTCCAAAAATCAAAACCCACACCGCTTATTCCGGGATAACTGACGTTACCGGGAAATTGCTCGTTTACAAAAGTTCCTTCATTTGTTAAAAATTCAACTTTATTTCCGTTTGCAAGCAGTACCCCGTAAGATGAAGAAGCGGAAATTGCAGTAATATTATTAAGAGAATCTCCATCGTCATCGGTATAATAATTTACCCATTGTGAACCGTCAAAAAAAGAAATAGCATTTTGAGTTACAACCCAAAGTCCTTTACCTTTTTCATAATCCATTAATTTGACGGTATCGGACAACAATCCGGAATTTTCCGTGTTGTAATTAACGAATGTTTCCCCGTCAAACTTACCTATTCCTTTTAAAGTGCCTACCCAAACATTACCGTTTTCATCGGAATCGACAAACCTGATATGGTTAGTCGGAATGTTACTGTTACCCCTATTAAAAACCTTAATCCCGTTGTTTGAAACATCAAAACGTACCAATCCGCCATCGGTTGCGAGCCACCAAACACCATTTATTTTGGTTATTCCTAAAATATGATTGGTGTAAGTAAAATTTATTTGGCCGGCAAAAAGATTAAAATGAATTAATAATGCAATAACTAAAAAGAATGTAAATGTTTTTTTCATAACCGCCTCCTTTTTAAATTGATAAGCAGGTAATTTTATTAATATTTTGAAAACTTTAAAAGTTAATTTTTGTTAACGGGATTATCCTTTTTTACCTCCATTCAACAATAGTACCCCTGTTTTTGTCAAGCATATTTTGAGGTACCGCCTCTTTTATGCTGTCCGATAAAGCTTCAATAAGTTTTGTTTTTGCATAGCGCCTGGTAAAAACCAAACTGACTTCCCGCAAAGGAATAATGTTTGAAAAATGCCGTATTCCGGATTTGCGTTCCTCGTCAACTTCAAGTCCGGCCAACTCGGGGATAAGGGTAAAACCACCTTCGCGGTCTATAATTTTCATCAACGTTTCCAACGAACCTCCTTCAAACTCAAAAGGAAGTTTATCCGTTTCAATATCATGCAAATCGCATAAATTAATAACCTGGTGACGGAAACAGTGACCGTCACTCAAAAGCCATATATCCGGTGTTGCAATATCTTTTATTTTTATTACGGGTTGATTTACCAAAGGATGATTTAAACTCGAATAAATCAACATTTCTTCATAATACAAAGGTGATTCTATAATGCTTTTATTATTGAGAGGAGTAACCACTATCCCAACATCAATAAGGTCGTGAAAAAGCATTTCCTCTATACGCTCGGTGACGGCCTCGTTTATTTTAAGATTTACCAACGGATATTTACGCTTAAAATTACCGGCAAACAATGGCAATAAATAAGGCGCAATTGTAGGTATCACTCCGATACGCAAATCACCGCTTATCTTTTCCTTTACTTCGTTTACAAGAATTTCAATTTTTTTGGTCTCCTGCAAAACAATCCTCGCCTGTTCAATAATTTTCTTTCCGGCTTCGGTAGGAATTACCGGCTGTTTACTTCTGTCAAACAGAATCACACCCAAAGATTCTTCAAGTTTTTTTATCTGCATACTCAATGTAGGTTGAGTAACAAAACTCTTTTCCGCGGCGGTTGCAAAGTGCCTGTACGTGTCAACCGCCACCACGTATTCAAGTTGTGCTATTGTAATCATACTACAAATATAGATATTTTCTATTTAATTATAAAAACAATCGATTTGACTTATGTTGCTCAATAACCTTTCTTTGCCAAAGAAAATATTAACAAAAAATAATAGAGCTATGAACACAATAGGATTAAACAAAGAAAAAGCAAAAGTGCTGGCGGTTAAACTCAATGAACTGCTGGCGGATTACCAGGTATTTTATACCAATGTAAGAGGATTTCACTGGAATATTAAAGGTGAAAAGTTTTTTGAACTTCATCTGAAGTTTGAAGAACTATACAACGACCTTATCATCAAAATAGATGAAATTGCCGAAAGAATCCTTACGCTGGGAGAAAAGCCGGAACACCGTTACAGCCGTTATTTACAGTCGGCAACGGTCCAAGAAGTCCGAAATACCGAAAACGGTACGGAAAATATGGAATCCATTCTGGAAAGTTTGAGCATTTTAATTTCAAAACAAAGGGAACTTCTGGATTTATCGGATGAAGCCGGCGATGAAGGCACCAACAGCCTGATGAGCGATTACCTGCGTGAACAGGAAAAGCTAAGCTGGATGTACAATGCATATTTAACAAAAACAAATTAATAACCTTAAAAAATAAAATAAAATGGAACAAGAAGTATTAAACGTAATGCCCCGAATCGGCGACCAAGCTCCCGATTTCGAAGCGGTTACAACAAAAGGAAAAATCAAATTTTCGGAATTTGCAAAAGATAAATGGGTAGTGCTTTTTTCACACCCTGCCGATTTCACACCTGTTTGCACCACCGAGATGAGCGGTTTCGCTTTAAACAAAAAAAAGTTCGAAGAACTTAACACCGAATTGATAGGGTTAAGTATCGACAGCATTCACTCTCATCTGGCATGGGTAAACAATGTAAAAGAAAAAACAGGTGTATTCTTTGATTTTCCCATTATTGCGGATATTGACATGAAAGTTTCAAAATTATACGGAATGCTGCAACCCAACGAAAGCGAAACTGCAGCCGTAAGAGCGGTATTTTTCATTGACCCTTCAAAAAAGATCAGATTAATAATGTATTATCCTCTTAATGTGGGGAGAAACATGGATGAAATATTGAGAGCTTTGGAAGCTTTACAGGTTTCGGACAAATACGGGGTAGCTTTACCGTTGAATTGGAAAAAAGGTGAACGTGTAATAGTACCGCCACCGAAAAACCTTGATGAAATGCAGGAACGTATCAACGGTAAGTACGATGAAAAAATCGATTTTTATCTGGTAAAAAAAGATTTAAAATAATCTTTCAACTTAAATTAATGAAAAACCGCCGCAAACATTGTGGCGGTTTTTTCGTAATAATACCTTCCGTCATTACTACAAAAACAAAAAATTCGATTAATCTTTAACATATTGTCAAAATATATTGGAAAACCGGTAATGTTTAATAACTTTGTTATTTATCTAATCACTTAATATTCAAAGTCATGAAACACCTTTTGATATTCACGGCAAGTTTGTTTTTTTGGTTCACAGCCAATACACAAACATGGAAAACATATAACACGGGTAATTCAGACATACCTGATAATTCCATACTAAACATTTATGCCGAGAATGATTCAAGTATATGGATGACTATAGCATGGGGAACTTTAATTCATTACGACGGTCATACTTTTACTCAAATCAACGGCTCACCAGACAGCAGTATAATATTACTTAATGCCAATTGCATAATCAAAGATGACGCAGGAAATTATTGGATTTCTTCGGAATACGACGGCATGTATAAGTTTAACGGTAATAATTGGACTCATTACACCCCTCAGGATATGGGTTTTGACTTAGGCCCTTACGAAAGTCTTCATTTAAGAAAGATGGCTTTGCAAAACGGAGGTCCCGGCTCTACCTCAGGAGCATTATGGATAGCAACTTATTCAAAAGGAGTTATAAAATATGACGGTAATACCTGGAAAGTGTATGATCCTCAGAACAGCATATTACCTGATCCAGGTGTGCATTCAATTGCCGTGGAACACTCCCCTACCGATACAAGCTATATGGTTTGGATTGGTACCGGACAAGGATTGGTAAAATATGACGGAATAAACTGGGAAATTGTTAGTGTGGGAGAAGAATCAGATGTTTGGGTAAATGCAATTACATTTGATGACGGTGGAATAACATTCGGTAACGGTGTTATGTATGTGGGTGGAGAAGACGGCACATTCGGAATTTATAAAAACGGAACATGGGATTTGTTTTCCGTGGCAGACCCGTGGAATCCGAATAACTCGGTGAACGAAATAAAGGTTGATGCCGACCACAATGTATGGGTGGCTACATCGGATGAAGGATTAACTTTTTACGACGAAACGCAATTTATCTCTTATTATCAGGATAACTCCGGAATTCCATCGGATCATGTTTATTCAATAGATGTTAGCAATAACAATGACTCAACACATGTTTGGATAAGTGCAGGTTACACGGGTCTAACTGTTTTAAGCAAAGCCCTTGTAAACGGCATTAACG
>WFZS01000203.1 GCA_015489465.1 Bacteroidales bacterium
CTAATGTACCGCTATACGTCATTTACTGATTGTTGAAATTTTTTTCTTCCCTCTACCAATGACGTTATTTTTATATACTTGTGAATCAATAAGATAAAAGAAGGGACGGATTGTCACGGTGAGAAGCCTGCCGAATGGCAGGTAAGTCGAACTGTGCGCGCGGTGGCTTACACTGCCACCTTTCGACCTGCCATACGGCAGGCAAGCTCGGGCTACCAATGATGTCTTTTTAGTTACCAGAATATCAACGTGTTAGTATTGTCACGCTGAGCTACGTCGAATGCGTGACAGTGGGCGGGCAAATTCCTTTCCCTGCCAGTATTCGACAAGCTCATACTGACACCTTCCCGAAGTACCCGTAAAACGTCATTTACCAATTATTGAAAAAATTTTCATTCCATTTGACTTGATTATCATTATTAAAATCACATTATGATTTATTAATGAATATTTTTAGTCTGCCCCCGATAAAAGTTTTTATTTTTGCCTTTGTGCAAAAAGATTTGAAGATATGTGGGTACTGTTTTTAAAAGAGATACGTAGTTTTTTAAGCTCGTTGACAGGCTATGTGGTGATTGCCGTTTTTTTGGTTATCACGGGTCTTTTTTTGTGGGTATTACCCTCAGACTCAAACATCATAGAGTACGGCTATGCCAATGTTGACGGTCTTTTTGTAATAGGTCCTTTTGTTTTTCTTTTTTTGGTTCCGGCGGTAACAATGCGCTCTTTTGCCGACGAACGCAAAAGCGGAACCATTGAGCTCTTGTTTACACGACCGTTAACCGATTTTCAAATAGTTTTTGCAAAATATCTTGCCGGTGTGGCTTTGGTACTTTTTTCATTGCTACCCACACTTATTTATTATGTTACGGTTTATTATTTCGGCATGCCTCCGGGAAATATTGACTCAGGTGCATTCTGGGGTTCATTTATAGGCTTGTTCCTTCTCGGTGCCGTTTTTGTTTCCATAGGAATCTTTTCCTCGGCAATTACCGACAATCAAGTGGTATCTTTTGTTTTAGCCGTGTTGTTCAGCTTTTTTATGTATCTGGGATTTCATTTTATTTTTTCTTTGTCTCTTTTCGGACAGTTTGACCTTTTTATAAAAAATCTTGGAATTAACGCACATTACAGTTCAATAAGCAGAGGGGTGGTTGATACACGCGACTTGATATATTTCTTTAGTGTTATCGGCTTGTACCTGTTTCTGACAAAGTTTGTTTTGGCAAGTAGAAAATGGTAGGATGATGGCAAAAAACGAAAGAAATATAAAAAAACAGAATATAATTCAACTGATTGTTGTTTTGGCTGTAATCGTTGCAGCAAATATGATAGGTTCGGTGTGGTTTACCCGGTTGGATCTCACTTCCGAGAAAAGATACACACTGTCAAAATCAACGATTAATATTTTAAAAAACCTCGACGATATCGTATATTTTAAAGTTTTCCTTGCCGGTGATGATTTACCTCCGGGATTTAAACGATTGCAACGTGAAACCAAAGAGCTTTTGGATGAATTCAGAGCATATTCCGACAATATTCAATACGAATTTATCGACCCTTCCGAAAGTGATGACCCGAAGGAGAGAAACGATACTTACAAACTGTTGATGGAACAAGGACTTAATCCTACAAACTTACAGGTTAATACCAAAAACGGTATCGAAAGAAAAGTTATTTTTCCGGGAGCAATAGTAAGTTACAGACAAAAAGAAATTCCGGTTGAACTTCTTGATGCTCAGCTTAACGTACCTCCCGAAGCGGTTTTAAATCACTCCATCGAAAATCTTGAATACAAACTTATTAATGCCATTTACCGTATTACGCAAAAAAAGAAACCGCAAATTGCTTTTATTGAAGGACATGGTGAACTTAGCGAAAAAGAGGTGTGGGATATTACACAAACTTTAAAACAGGATTATGCCGTAAACAGAATCCGTATTGACGGTAAAGTGAACGCTTTGGTAACGAGATATGTTGAAGATACCGTTAAAAACGAATATAAAATAGTTCCCAAATACAAAGCAATAATTATTGCCAAACCCGATTCCGCATTTTCCGATAAGGATAAATTTATCATCGACCAATACATAATGTACGGCGGCAGGGTATTGTGGCTTATCGACCCTGTTATCGCCTCAATGGACAGTATTCAAAACTCGGAATCGACCGTTGCCATAGATGCAGGACTACGCCTTCAGGACCTTTTGTTTACCTATGGTGTAAGGCTAAACAAAGACCTTATCATGGACTTGAATGCACTTCCCATTCCGTTAAAAACAGGGATGATGGGAAATCAACCGCAAATAGAGTTTTTCCCTTGGTATTATTTCCCGGTAATTACTCCGGTATCACAGCATCCTATTGTTCGTAATCTTAACGCCATCGTGATGAAATTTGTGAGCAGCATCGACACCAACAGGGTTAAAGATGTCAAAAAGACCGTATTGCTTACAAGTTCGCCATACTCCAGAACCGTTAATGTTCCGGCAGTTATTTCATTATCCCTTTTACGTCAAAAACCCAACGAAAAACTTTACAGCGGACCTCCGCGTACCGTTGCCGTTTTACTTGAAGGACAATTCAAATCTTTTTTCGACAGTAGAATACCGCCGTCACTTATGAAAGCCAAAGAAATAGGCTTTAAAAACAAAAGTGAAAAAACACAAATGATAATAGTTTCTGACGGTGATGTGATAAAAAACCAATTTAAAATTCCCGAAGGCTATCCGTTACCTCTCGGATACGATCAATATACACGTCAAACTTTCGGAAATAAAGAGTTTTTACTTAACTCATTGAATTATCTTACCGGCGGTGCCGACTTGATATCCATAAGGTCGAAACAGATAAAATTACGTCTGCTTGACATGACAAAAGTTAACAAATACAAAGTGTGGATACAGGTTGTTAATGTTGTTGCTCCGGTTGTTATACTTGTTTTGACAGGTATCTTTTTCATGTGGCTGCGTAAACGGAAATATTCACGTAAAGAAGGTTAATTTCAAAAAATGTAAAGTCTGCCAATAAGTTAATTACCTTTGCCGCCTTAATTTTAAATCGACTATATTGAATTTTATTGAAATGGGCTTGTCGCCCGAATTGCTTAAAGGTATTGAAGACCTGGGTTTTGTTACTCCCACACCTATTCAGGAAAAAGTAGCTCCCGTAATTTTAACAACAGAAAGAGACCTCGTTGGTTTAGCACAGACCGGAACCGGAAAAACAGCCGCTTTCGGACTTCCCGTGTTGGAAATGATTGATACATCTGATAAAACGGTACAATCATTGGTGCTCGCGCCTACACGTGAGTTGTGTATGCAGATAACAAAGGATTTGGAAAGTTTCTCGAAATATAAAGCGGAAATAAAAATTGCTGCGGTTTACGGTGGTGCCCCCATCGAACAGCAAATTAAAAAATTAAAAAACGGTGTCCGTATTATTGTTGCTACACCCGGTAGAATGCTCGACATTTTAAACCGGAAAGCCGTAAAACTGAACAAACTTAAAGTGTTGGTCCTTGACGAAGCAGATGAGATGCTGAATATGGGATTCAGAGAAGAACTTGACAAAATACTGGAAACAACACCTTCAACAAAAAGAACATTGCTTTTTTCGGCTACCATGCCCAAAGAGGTTGCTCGTATAGCTAAAAATTACATGAATGACCCGGTAAAGATTACCGTAGGTGATCAAAATTCCGGAGCCGAAAATATACGCCATATTTATTACCAGGTTCACGCAAAAGACCGTTACCTCGCTTTAAAACGGATTATGGATTACAACACAGATATTTACGGAATTGTATTTTGCCGTACAAGACGTGAAACAAAGGAAATTGCCGATAAACTTATCAAAGACGGTTATAATGCCGATGCTTTACACGGTGATCTTTCGCAATCACAACGCGACCGGGTTATGAAACGTTTTCGTGAGAAAAACCTGCAAATGCTTGTTGCTACCGATGTGGCTGCCCGCGGTATCGATGTTAACGACATAACACATGTTATAAACTACAATCTACCCGAAGAACTTTCCACTTACACCCACCGAAGCGGAAGAACTGGCCGTGCCGGAAAATCGGGTGTTTCCATAGCTATAGTTAATTTCAGGGAAAAAAGTAAAATTCCGCAAATTGAAAAAATTATCGGAAAGAAGTTTGAAAAAAAGCTTGTCCCGGGAGGTGAAGAGATTTGCCGGAAACAATTGTTCAGATTAATAGACAAGATGGAAAAAGCCGAAGTTGATGAAGAGCAGATTGAACCTTTTATGGAAACGGTAAACAAAAAACTTGCATGGCTTTCCAAAGAAGATATTATCAAGAAATTCGTGTCGCTGGAATTTAACAGGTTTTTGGAATATTATAGAGATGCACCGGACCTTAACTCAAATACCGAAAAAGCGACAGAACGTAAAAAAAGATCGCGAGACAGAAAAAAAAGAGAAGGTTTTGCAAGAGTTTTTATAAATATAGGTAAAAAAGATAAGATAGCTCCCGGAAATATTATAGGACTTGTTAATGACAGTACCGGAAACCGTGATATTGCAATAGGAGATATAGATATTAAAGGAAGTTTTTCATTTTTTGACGTTGACCCGTTTTATGTTGACGAAGTTGTAAACTCTTTTGGAAACACCCGTTTTAAAGGCAAAAAAGTTATAGTGGAAATTGCCGAGAAAGATGTCGGCGGACGTAAAAAGGGAAAAAGAAAGAAAGTAAAACGTTAAAAGCGTAAAAGTTGTTGAAATTATTAGTTATTCGTTAACGGTTTTTGCCGGTGCGAGTGAACTTTCGCTTTGTTCAAGATTTTTTCAGGTCGGAAGGTTGAAAGTAATTCATTAACAACGTCACAATATCATAACGTCACTATTCTTAAATCTTAAATCGTTATTCGGCGTTCGGAGTTTGGGGTTTAATGTTGTTAAAAATTGTTCAAAGGTGGTTTAAAAAGTTAATCGTTTTGTTGGCGCGTGAGGTGTCACATTGATAGAGGACAAAGAATTTTAAACAAACTGTAAATAACATAATTGCAGGATGAGAAGGGTGTCACCTTGAGAGGGAAGAAAATAAATTTTCAACAGTCCTAAATGACGTTGTAACAGGGCGGGAGAGGCAGTCATGGTGAGCCCGCCTGCC
The DNA here is from genome assembly GCA_015489465.1 of Bacteroidales bacterium. Lineage (GTDB taxonomy): Bacteria > Bacteroidota > Bacteroidia > Bacteroidales > F082 > B16-G9. The sequence goes on from WFZS01000203.1 coordinate 5,138, forward strand.
GGACGGGCAGGCTGGTCGAACCATGGCAGGGAAAGGAAATTGCCCACCCGCTGTCACGCATTCGACGTAGCTCAGCGTGACAATACTAACACATTGATATTCTGGTAACTAAAAAGACATCATTGGTAGCACGGTCGAAGGGTGGCGGGGAAGCCTCCGCACGCACGGTTCGACCAGCCTGCCATACGGCAGGCAAGCTCACCGTGACAATCCCGGGTATGTTTTTGACAACTTGAAATACAGGCTCATACTTACATCTGCCACAGTCCTTAAATGATGTCGTTTACTCACTGTATAAAATAATTTTATTCACGGGATTAATGACTTAAATCAACTGTTCACTTGGCTTTATTATATTATTTTTGGGTGGTTTTAAACCTAATCTGATAATCATGCGTAAAATAATTTTTCTTCTTATCGCAACATTAATAGCGGTAAACCTGATTGCAAATAAAAACAACTGGGAAGATGAAAGTATAATAGGAATCAACAAGTTGGAACCTCATGTTACAATGATTCCTTATAAAAACATCAAACAGGCGTTAAAAGGTGAAATTACCGAATCGCCGTATTATAAATCTTTAAACGGATATTGGAAATTTCATTGGTCCGAAAATCCTTCTTCACGTCCCGTGGATTTTTACAAAGCGGATTACGACATTTCAAAATGGGATACCATTCCCGTACCTTCCGACTGGCAGATGGAAGGTTATTATTTTCCTATCTACATTAATCAGCCCTACGAGTTTGCCGATCCCAGATTTCCCGGCTTTACCGAAATGCATAAACCAAACCCTCCTCATGTTCCTCATAATTTTAATCCGGTAGGTTCATACATTACGGAGTTTAAAGTTCCTGAAAAATGGGATGGTCGTGAAGTTATTCTACATTTCGGTGCCGTAAAATCGGCAATGTTTGTTTGGGTTAACGGAAAACAAGTGGGATATTCACAAGGAAGCAAACTCCCTGCCGAGTTTGACATTACGCCGTTTATCCGTAAAGGCAAAAATAGATTGGCTGTGGAGGTTTACCGCTGGTCGGACGGCTCATATCTGGAATGCCAGGATTTTTGGCGTGTCAGCGGTATTGAAAGGGATGTTTACATTTGGTCGGTACCTAAAACAAACATCTTCGATTTTTTTGCAAAACCCGACCTTGACAGTAATTATATAAACGGAATCCTTTCGACAGACGTAAGGATTTTAAATTACAAAAAACCTGACAATAAGAAGTTAGCCGTAATACTGAAACTTTACGATAAAAACGATAAGCCGGTTAAAACGGTAAAAAAAGAGATTGTAAACAACAAAAAAGAGCAGGTAATAACTCTTGAAACTTCGGTGGAGAATCCTGACAAGTGGAGTGCCGAAACTCCCAATCTGTACACTTTGGTTCTTGAACTGGAAAAAGGCGGTAAGAAAATAGAAATCGTTAGTCATAAAACAGGTTTCCGTAAGGTAGAGATAAAGAATTCGCAACTTTTGGTAAACGGTGTGCCGGTATTGATAAAAGGCGTAAACCGTCATGAGCACGATGAATTTACGGCTCATGTCATTTCACGAAAATCCATGTTGAAGGATATCGAGTTGATGAAAAAAAATAACATAAATGCCGTCAGGACATGTCATTATCCTGACGACCCGTATTGGTATCAACTGTGCGATAAATACGGTATTTATGTTTTGGATGAAGCCAATATAGAATCTCACGGTATGGGATACAGACCCGACAGAACGTTGGGAAATAAACCTTCGTGGAAAAAAGCGCATTTGGAGAGGGCAAGAAGAATGGTTGAAAGGGACAAAAATCATCCTTCCGTAATAATTTGGTCAATGGGCAACGAAGCGGGCGACGGCGTTAATTTCGATACTATTTCGAAATGGATGCATAAACGCGACCCATCACGACCCGTTCATTACGAGCGTGCCGGCAGACGTAAAATCGTTGACATTTATTCTCCAATGTACCCGGGAATCAAATTTTTAGAGAGGTATGCCAAGTCTAATCCCGACAGACCTTTGATAATGTGCGAGTATGCACATTCAATGGGAAACAGCACGGGAAACCTTCAAGATTATTGGGATGTAATAGAAAAATA
>WFZS01000204.1 GCA_015489465.1 Bacteroidales bacterium
ACTCGTTAAACCTTTTCTCAAAATCACGTTTTTTTTCTATACCGTGTAAACGTTTTATTCCCCTGCTTTCTCCTATCATCTTTTTCCAATAGTTGGCTACCCTTGCCTCTTTTGATGCATACTGAATTCTTACTTTAGGATCTTCACTTGAATATTTATTAAAAATATCAAGTCTCGTTTGGCGTAATTTTATTTTTTGAGGATTTTCTATTTCGGTAATAAGCTCCAAAGCATACGAAGGCAGATACTCGTTAGTACGTGCGGGATAGCCGTAAACAAACGTAAAATCACCGGATTCCACACCTTTTAAAGATATAGGAAAATAAAATTTGGGTTTATAAGGGACGTTATTTTCAGAATATTCCGCCGGTTTTCCGTCGGGACCCACATAAATACGGAACAATGAGAAATCGCCGGTATGCCTCGGCCACATCCAGTTATCGGTATCACCGCCGAACTTGCCTATGTTGGAAGGAGGAGCTCCTACCAAACGTATATCTTTAAAAGTTTCAGTAATTATCATATAGTAACTGTTACCTTTAAAGAAAGGTTTTATATATGCCTTATATTCGGAGTTTTTTTCAAAATCTTCAATAAGTTTATTACTGTTTTCTTTTATTTTGGAATCACGTTGTTTCTGTGTCATTTCACCGGTAACTCCTTCCAAAACTTTAGAAGTAACATCACGCATTTCAATCATCAAAGTTGCCGTTAACCCGGGATTGGGCAACTCCTCTTCCTTACTCATAGCCCAAAACCCGTTGGTAAGATAATCATGTTCCAAAGAACTATGCTTTTGTATGGCACTGTATCCACAATGATGATTGGTGAGCAATAACCCTTCTTTTGAAATTATTTCGGAAGTACAACCCCTGCCGAAAAGCAAAATGGCATCCTTTAAACTCGAATGATTTATAGAATATATATCATCGGCGGAAATATTCATACCCATTTCTTTCATCTGCTTTTCATTAAGCTGTTTTAACAACATGGGTATCCACATACCTTCCACTGCAAAAGATGCACCGTTAAACAGGAAAATTAAAGCTAAAGCGGTAAATATTCTTTTTAAATTCATAAGTTTAAACATTAAAAGGGTTTGTTAAAAAACTGTTGTAAAACTAATAATATTTTAAAAAGACAGGATTGACAAAAAAATAAGGCGACTGAAACAGCCGCCTTAAAACCAACAATTATGAAAACCCTTTTAACAAAATGCAGTAAGATTAGAAATTTACCCCTCTGCTTTTTTGCTGCGACAAAAGTAGTTCATATAACCGGAGGCAATTGTTAAGCTATTTTAATAAGTGTTAAAGAATGTTAAGCTATTGAACCTCAACAACTATTTACTAATTTTGCTTCCATGAAAAAATGGCAAACAGGGTTATTAATAGGTTTGGTTACCATATCCACCATAGGGTTGATGATAATACAGGTTTTCTGGATTAGAGATGCCGCCAAAGTTAAATACTCCAATTTCATCAGGGATGTTAACGAAGCCATGACGGATGTTATTAAAGAGCTCAACCATATCAAGCTGCAATATGACCTGATGAATCAAAAGAAATTTCGTGTTGATAACAAGAAATTGATAGAAACTTACGATTCCATAAGCACTATTCTTTTTAACGGTTTGGCCGAAGTTAACAATCTCAATGATTTTAATGTTCTGATGAGAAGAATAAAAAAAACTCAAAAAAAACTCAATAATTTAACTTTCGACTATACAACATACAGCAGGGATCATGATTTTATTTACAATCCGAAACTTCTGGATTCTCTTATAACCGTAAATCTTAAAAAGAAAGGTATAAAAACGGAATTCGAATACGGTATTTACGATCCGTTCACAAATTCCATGATATTGCAAAAAACCGGTAAATACCCCACCGAATTGTTGACCGAAAGTTTTTCGTACAATCTTGCAAACATCCCCGGAAACATTTATCCCCCACAAAAGTTTTTAATCTATTTTCCCAAAGAACAACAGTTTGTTGTAAAACAGATTTGGAAACTTTTGTCGCTTTCGATAATCCTTTTCATTATTATTATCGTGTCTTTTTATTTATCGATTCAAACAATTTTCAGACAAAAGAAACTGTCTGCAATGAAGAACGATTTGATAAACAATATGACCCACGAATTTAAAACTCCCATATCGACAATAGCACTTGCATGTGAAGCTTTGAAAGACAAAGACGTAAAAAAATCGGATGAAATATACAACAGCTACATAAACGTTATCAGTGAAGAAAACAAGAGGCTCGGAAATATGGCCGAACAAATACTTCAGCAAGCCGTTATTGAAAAAGGAAAATTACACCTTAACAAAGTTATTGTTGATGTTCATGAACTCATAGAAGATGCCGTACACCGTAAAAGTCTGGAAGTACAGTCAAAAGGCGGTAAAATAGAACTGGATTTCAAAGCGAAAAAGTCGATGGTTTTGGGAGATGAAACGCACCTTACAAATGTATTTATCAACTTGTTGGACAATGCCATAAAATACACGATAGAAGAACCCGAGATAAAAATTTCCACAAATAACGATAACGATTATATTTTAATCGCAATAAAAGACAACGGCATAGGTATAAATAAATCCAAACAAAAAAAGATTTTCGAAAAGCTTTACCGTGTTCACACGGGCAACGTTCACAACTTTAAAGGTTTCGGTTTGG
>WFZS01000205.1 GCA_015489465.1 Bacteroidales bacterium
AGAAAATTTAAGTCTGATTCCGGGTAGTGTCGGTGCATCACCGGTTCAAAACATCGGCGCTTATGGCGTGGAAGTGAAAGACTCTGTTTTTGAAGTTGAAGTTATTGACATCGAATCATTGGAAATTTCAAAACTCACCGGCAAACAGTGTGATTTCGGGTATAGAAATAGTATTTTTAAAAACAAAGCCAAGGAAAGATTCATTGTTGTTTCGGTAACTTATGAGCTTTCAAAAGTGTTTACACCCAAATTGGATTACAAGCCTTTAAAAGAATATTTTGATGAAAAAGACATACCCGTAACTCTGAAATCTGTTTCCGAAGCGGTAAAAGAGATACGCCGCAGTAAACTTCCCGACCCTCAATTTTTGGGAAATGCAGGAAGTTTTTTTAAAAATCCTGTAATGAACAATTCTCTTATCGAAAAATTAATAAGAAATTATCCCGGAATCCCGGTTTTCAAAATCGACAATAAAAAAAGTAAATTGGCTGCAGGATGGATGATAGAAAAATGCGGATGGAAAGGGAAAAAAACGGGTGATGCCGGAGTTCACGGTAAACAAGCCTTGGTACTTGTCAACTATGGAAATGCTTCGGGCAGGGATATTTTTAATCTTGCGGAAAAAATAAAACATTCGGTTCTGCAAACATTCGGTATCGAACTGGAATATGAGGTTAATATTTTATAAAAGATGAATTAAAAAACCGTAAAAAGTGAAAAAATTTTCATACAAATCATTATTTGACGTTACACAAAATATTTTTGAAAAAATAGGATTACCACCTGACGAGGCATATCAAGCCGCAGACATATTACTGCAAGCCGAACTACGCAATATACCGACACATGGACTTATGCGCATGCCGGAGTACATAAATTTGTGGAAAACGAAAAGGATAACGGTAAAACCCGATTTTAAAATAATACGCCAAACGCCTTCCACCGCACTTGTTGACGGAGGCAAAGGTTTCGGTTTGGTAACGGGTCCCAAAGCCATGAAGATTGCAATTGAAAAAGCGAAAAATGCAGGAACCGGTTGGGTTGCCGTTCGTAATACATACCACTATGGCATAGCCGGTTATTATGCCATGATGGCTCTTGAACACGATATGATAGGCATAAGTATGACCAATGCAAATCCTTTGGTGGCACCCACTTTCGGTCTTACGGGAATGCTCGGAACCAACCCCATAGCTGTTGCCGTCCCTACTAAAAACCAGCCTCCTTTTGTAGCCGATTTTGCCACGGCACCTGTTGCACGAGGCAAACTGGATGTAATGGTGGAAAAAGGACTGGATGCTCCCGAAGGCGTTCTTCAGGACAAATATGGGCATCCTACTACTAATGCGGCTGCCTTACGGGAAGGAGGCGCTTTAAAAACCCTGGGTGGAGACCCGGAAAGAGGCGGTCATAAAGGATTTTGCCTTACCGCAATTGTAGATATATTAACAGCCGTGTTACCCGGTGCAAATTTCGGTCCCACGGTAGTACCAACTTTGGGATATGTTAAAGACAAAAAAAATAGTGAAGACAAAGGAATAGGTCATTTTTTCGGTGCCATACGAATTGACGCTTTTCAAACTGCCGAAGAATTTAAAGAATATATGGATGAATGGATAACTACTTTTCGTAAGGCGGAAACAATACCCGGCAAAGAGAGGGTAATTATTCCGGGAGACCCCGAAAGGGAATCGGAAAAGGAAAAACTGAAAAACGGTATCGAATTATCCCCTAAAACTTTAAAAAGTCTGCTGGAAATCACCTCGGAATTTGGTTTGAATTTTCCGGAACAATAAAAAAAGCCGCGCAAAAAATACGCGGCTTTATGGTTGACCCACCAGGATTCGAACCTGGACAGGCAGAACCAAAATCTGCAGTGCTGCCGTTACACCATGGGTCAATCCGATTCGGGCTGCAAAAATAAAAATTTTTTTGATTAAAAATATCTTTTTGGAAATATTTTTTATGGAACTATTCATCCGAAATTTCCTCAAGCAACTTACGGTACGTAGAAAAAACTTTGGCTCTCGAAACAAAGCCCACATACTTGCCGTTATCAACAACGGGAATATTAAAATTACCTGATTTTGTAAACTTTTCCGCAACGGACTCCATACTTTCATCAGGGCTAACGGTGTATTCGGGCACGGTCATAATTTCTTCAATGGTAACTTTATCGTAAAGATCCCTGTCAAAAATTATATGACGTACATTGTTAATAAAAACAAGACCGTAAAAATTGTTCTCATCGTCAACTACCGGAAATATGTTTCGTTCCGAATTTTTCACCGCCTTAACAAGGTCCCTCAATTTACCGTCTTTGGGAACAGTATTAAAATTTGTCTCTATCAAACTCCTTACATTCATCATCATCAACACTGCTTTATCTTTATGATGTGTAAGCAATTCACCCCTTTCCGCCAAACGTTTTGAGTAAATGGAATACGGTTCGAAATACATAATCGTAAGGTAAGAAACCGTAGCCGTAATTATTAAAGGTGTAAATAAAGAATAGCCCCCCGTAAACTCGGCAATAAGGAATATTCCCGTTAATGGAGCATGCATCACTCCGGCCATCACTCCCGACATACCCACCAGCGCCGTTTCTTTGGGAACGATATCAACAAAAGGAAGCAAATCAATAACATACCCGAAAACACCTCCGAATATACCGCCTACAAACAACGAAGGTGCAAAAACACCTCCGACGCCTCCCGAACCGTTAGTAACAGCCATGGCTATAACTTTAACAAAAACAATCACGGTAAGTAACATTAATATTACTCCCATATTTGTATTGTTAAGTATATTTTCATTGATAACCATATCAGTTTTACCACTGATAAGTTCCCGCAAAAACTCATACCCTTCTCCGTAAAGTGAAGGAAAGATAAAAATCATAACACCAAGCAAAACACCTCCGGTAAATACCCTTACCCACACGTTTTTTATCTTTTTCATCTTACCCTCAATGTACATCGACATTTTGGTAAAATATAAGGAATATAGTCCGGTTGCTATCCCCAAAACTATAAACCACGGGATATTTTTTATATCAAAATCGGCTGTTATGTGGAATGAAAACAAAACGCCGCTACCCATAAAAAAATATGCTACCGATGCTGCCGTTGCTGCAGAAATAAGCAGCGGTATAAGACTTGCCATGGTAAGATCAAGCATCAAAACTTCCAAAGAAAATACTACGGCGGCAATGGGCGCTTTAAAAATACCCGCTATTGCCCCTGATGCTCCCGCTCCAATCAAAATAATTGTCATCTTATGATTAAGACGAAAAAAACGAGCCAAGTTGGAACCTATGGAACTTCCCGTTAATACAATAGGTGCTTCAAGTCCTACCGAACCTCCGAAAGCAACTGTAAAAGTAGAAGCAACCATAGAAGAATACATATTGTGAGGCTTAAGGTGACCGTTCTTTTTTGAAATAGCGTACAAAATTTTGCTTACCCCGTGTCCCAAATCATCTTTTATAATATACATGGCAAAAAGAACGGTTAATGACAAACCTATAACAGGAAAAACAAGGTAAATATTATTAGCCATACCAAAATCAAACCCGTTAGTAATAAGATAGTGTGTATAATGAACCAGGTTTTTAAGCATTACGGCAGCCAAACCGCTGGCCAATCCTATTACCAGACTTAAAACCAAAACCATCTTACGATAAGTTTTGGTCGAATATTTCCCGGTAACAGGTTTTATCAACATCAATCTTATTCTACGTAAAATCTTATTCATCCGGCTATATCTTATTCACTACGGTTAAATTTTATTCTTCGGAAAAATCCCTCAGCAACTGCCTGTATTTTGAAAACACGTTGGCTCGCGAAACAAACCCTTTATATTTTCCGTCTTTCAAAACCACCAGATTATATTTACCCGATTTTTGAAATTTACTTGCAACGGTTTCCATATCATCATCGTAATCTACAACAACATTTGGCATAAACATCAAATCACGAACACTTGTATCATAAAGCTCGGGCTTGAACATTATATTTCTTATATGATCCAAAAAAATCATTCCGTAAAAATTACCTTCTTCATCAACCACCGGAAAAATATTCCTCTTCGATTTCGTAATCACTTTGATAAGATCGCCAAGCGTTGCATCCGGATGAATAGTACTGAAGTTATCCTCAATCAACGATTTGATATCCATCATTGTTAATACGGCTTGGTCTTTATTATGGGTAATATGTTCTCCCCTGTTTGCCAGCTGAATGGTATAAATGGATTTAGGCGAAAGGAACCTTGTAACACCATATGATGTCGTTGCGACAAGCATTATGGGCAAAAACAACTCATAACCGCCCGTTATTTCAGCTATCAAGAATATCGCCGTTAAAGGTGCGTGAACCACACCCGCAAGCATGCCCGCCATACCCACAAGGGCATAATTACTTACCGGAACGTGAGCTATGCCCGTATAATTTATCGCCTCGGCAAAAAACAAGCCTGTCATAGTACCGATAAACAACGTAGGAGCAAAAACGCCCCCCACACCTCCGGCTCTGAAAGTTAACGATGTAGCTATCACTTTGGTTATCAATATCCCGAACAAAATCAACAAAGCAACGGCATAATTGGATTTCATGGAATAAAACAAACTTTCATGAAATACGAAATCCATATTACCGCGCAAAGCTTCATTTATGGCTTCGTAACCTTCACCGTATAATGCGGGAAACAGATAAATAAGAATACCCAAAGCAGCGGAGCCGATAACAAACCTCCAAAACCAGCCTTTTATTTTATCGAATACTTTCCCCGAAAAAACATAGAACTTGATAAAATATGTGGAAATTAGTGCCGTTAAAAGTCCAAGCCCTATATAATAAGGGGTTTCCCATAAAACGAACTCGTATTTAACTTCAAAAGGATAAAGAACATCTTGCCCGAGGAAAAAATATGACGTAAGTGCCGCCACTATGGAAGATATCAATAACGGAACCAAAGATGTCATTGTCATGTCAAACAGTATCACCTCAAAAGCAAAGACTATTGCCGCTATAGGAGCTTTAAAAATTGCCGACATTGCCGCGGCAGATGCAAAACCCAACACAGAAACAATCTGTTTGTAATTTAATCCCAGGGCTTTTCCTATGTTAGAACCCCAAGCGGCACCCGTAACAACGGTAGGGCCTTCCAAACCAACAGATCCACCGAAACTAACCGTTAATGCCGCCGAAATTACGGAAGAAAACATATTGTGTTTCTTTATAATTCCGTATTGTTTGGAAATGGCGTACAAAACATTCGGAATACCATCCCGTACTTCGTGGCGCAAAATATATTTAACAAAAACGAGTGTCAGAAAGACACCTATTGCAGGATATATTACATATTGAATATTAGAGTAATCCGCAGTAAAATTCGCAGTTAAAAGTTGTCGTAAATAAAAAACGATACTCTTCATCAACACGGCTACCATACCTCCTATAAAGCCAATGATAATACTTAATATTATCATTAATCTTTTAGGGCCAATTCTTCTGCTGAAAATCAGCAGCCTGTCAAGTAACCGTCTTGTTTTCTTCTTTCCCACAGCGCAAAAATAAACTATTTATAACTCATTTCCGATATATTTCCTACCGTTAAAGTTGCCTGCGAACCGACAATTACGGGATTATTTCCCGGAATATGTCCCGCGGGATATCCGAAAGCAACCGGAAAACCATACTCGTCAACGGAATCGAAAATAATTTCTTCCGCATCTTTACCGAAACCGATACTATTATCATGCATATCAGTCATCGCTCCCACAATTAAACCCGAAAGATTTTTTAAAACACCTGCTCTTTTCAATCCCGTCATCATTCTGTCAATGTGATAAAGATATTCATCCAAATCTTCAATAAAAAGTATTTTACCTCTTGTATCGGGAAACGAATTACTACACAACATACCGTATAACACCGAAAGATTACCTCCTACCACAATACCTTCGGCTTTTCCGGGTCGGCTGAGTTTAACCGTATCCCAAACTACATTATAATATTCTCCTTTTAAAATTTTAAAAAGGTTATTCAGGGCATCTACGGTGTTATCTTTAAAATTTACGGGCATGGAAGCATGTAATGTTTTTATACCTAAATTTTTACTTACATGGTTTAAAAAAACAGTGAAATCACTATAACCGACCAACCATTTGGGCTTTTCCGCAAAATGCGAAAAATCAATTCTATCAATTATTCTTACGCTGCCGTAACCTCCACGCGCACTAAAAACCGCTTTTATACTATCATCATCCAACATTTCCTGAATGTCGGCAGCCCTGACGGTATCAGCACCTGAAAATTGATTTTCCTCGTCGAACAGATGTTTTCCCAAAACAGGAACAAAACCGTAATCCTTAATAATTTTTAAAGAAGGTTCAATTTCTTCCCTGCTGATTTTACGCGCGGGAGCTACAATACCTATTTTATCTCCTTCAATTAGCGACGGTGGGGAAATCATTTTCTCGTTTTAAAATATTTGATTTACAAAGGAAAAACAATTTTGAATTTTCTCAACGTAAAATCCGTATTTTTGTTCAACATTAACGCAAAAAAAATGGCTGAAGGAAAAAACAATAATAAAAGTGCTTTAAAAGTTAATAAAGGTGTCGAAACTCCTTCTGCCGTTAATCCCTATTTAAAAAATAAAATTTCCAAAAGGTTCAAAAAAGAAAAACTGGGCATTGAAGAACTTTTTAAAGGAATTGTAGATAACGACAGGACGGTACTAAGCAAAGCCATAACCCTGACGGAAAGTAACAATCCTGAAGACAAAAAAATTGCAAAGGAACTTATTAACAAATGTATTCCTTTGTCGGGAAATTCATTCCGGTTGGGAATAACAGGAGTTCCCGGAGCCGGTAAAAGCACTTTTATCGAATCTCTGGGGTTGTTTCTCATAGACAAAGGGCACAAAGTTGCCGTACTTGCCATTGACCCTTCAAGTTTACGTTCAAAAGGAAGTATTCTGGGAGACAAAACCCGTATGGAAAAACTGGGCTCAAACGATAATGCTTTTATCAGACCAACATCAAGTTCAGGAACTTTGGGCGGGGTTTCCAGGAACACTGCCGAATCCATGATAATTTTAGAAGCTGCCGGTTACGATTTTATAATCATTGAAACTGTAGGTGTGGGACAATCGGAAACGGCTGTTGCGCAAATGACCGATTTTTTTCTTTTGATGTTAATAGCCGGAGGGGGCGACGAGCTACAAGGAATAAAAAAAGGTGTGGTGGAAATTGCCGATTTGATAGTTATCAACAAAGCCGATGGCAATAATATAAAAAAAGCGGAACTCGCAAAAAGAGAATACCAAAATGCACTTCACCTGTTTTCGCCTCCCGGAAACGGATGGACACCTAAAGTTATTACGGTTTCGGCTTTGGAAAATAAAGGTATAGATAAAACATGGGAAATTATTAAGGAATTTGAAAAAATTACCAAAGAAAACGGCTATTTTGAACAACACAGAAAAGAACAACGGTTACACATTATGGACGAAACCATAAAAAATATGATCTTGGAAAATTTCTTTTCAAATCCCGAAATTAAAAATCAATATAAAATTCTCAGTGAAAAAGTAATTAAAGGATTGATAACGCCGTATGAAGCCGCCGATGATATTTTCAAAAGTTTCTTTAAAAACAATAAATAATCTGATTTTTCACTTTATTTAACAACCCTTTGCAACAGTAAAATAATTACATTTGTATCAAATAAAAAAAACGATAAAATTATGAAAGCAGTAGTGTTATATTGGCCTAAAGGAGGAAACACCGAAAATGCAGCAAAAAAAATTAAAGAAGTTTTGGGTGATAATGCAGACATTTATGACATAAAATCATTCAATGTTGATGATCTTGACAAATACGATCTTATCATAACCGGAGCATCTACAATAGGTGCAGAAAATTGGGAAGACGCTTCCAATGATAATGAATGGTCGAGATTCGGCAATGAAGTCCGCAACAAAGATCTTTCCGGTAAATATGTTGCTTTTTTCGGTTTGGGAGACCAGGTTTTATATCCCAACCATTTTGTTGATGTTTTAGGAGTTTTCAATGATGAATTTTCAAAAACGAATGCTAAAATAATCGGTCGTTGGCCCACTGAAGGTTACCGTTTTACCGATTCCGACGGTGAAGAAAACGGAATGTTTTACGGTTTAGCTATCGACGAAGACAATGAAGACCATTTAACCGAAGAAAGAGTAAAAAAATGGGTTGAACAGTTAATGTCGGAAATGAAATAATTTATAAGATAAAGCAAAATAAAAACGGGAGAAGCTAAAAAGTTCCTCCCGTTTTTTTGTTGTATGAAAGTTCTTATTACGAACTTACTTTTGCTGCAAAAAATTCACGGTTCATACGTGCTATATTGGTAACGGAAATCTCTTTCGGACATTCGGCTTCACAAGCATACGTGTTTGTACAGTTACCGAAACCGAGTTCGTCCATTTTAGCAACCATCTTTTTAACACGCTCTTTTGCCTCTATTCTTCCCTGCGGCAATAATGCAAATTGCGAAACCTTTGCCGAAACAAACAACATTGCCGATGCATTTTTACAGGCTGCAACACAAGCTCCGCAACCTATACATGCAGCAGCATCCATTGCAAGGTCCGCTTTACCTTTATTAATGGGAATGGTATTGGCATCCGGAACACCGCCGGTATTAACCGATATATATCCCCCGGCTTGAATAATTTCATCAAAAGCCGAACGGTCAACGATCAAATCTTTTACAATCGGGAACGGTTTAGCCCTCCAAGGTTCAACAACAATGGTATCTCCGTCTTTAAAACGGCGCATATGCAACTGACATGTTGTAGTAGCCGCATCGGGACCGTGAGGATGACCGTTAATGTATAGACTACACATTCCGCAAATACCTTCACGGCAATCATGGTCAAAAGCAACGGGTTCTTCTCCTTTCTCAATAAGCTCGTTGTTTAAAATGTCGAGCATTTCAAGAAAAGATGCATCCGTTGAGATATTTTTGATTTCATAATCGACAAACTTACCTTTATCATCAGGTCCGTTTTGTCTCCATATTTTTAGTTTAAGATCCATTTTTCCAAATTTTAAAGTTTAAAAAGCCAAATAAACATTAAGCGGTTTTGTAATTACGTTGTTTAACCTCAATGTTTTCGTATTTAAGAGGCTCTTTATGTAACTCGGGCTCTTTGTCATCACCTTTAAATTCCCAAGCAGCAACGTACATATAATGTTCATCGTCACGTTTAGCCTCTCCTTCTGGAGTTTGATATTCTTCACGGAAGTGCCCTCCGCAAGATTCATTTCTATGTAAAGCGTCTATCGCCATAAGCTCTCCTAACTCAAGGAAATCAGCTACACGAAGTGCTTTTTCCAGTTCAACGTTAAGACCGTTAACATCCCCAGGTACTTTAACGTTTTTCCAGAAATCTTTACGCAATTCACGAATCTCTTCTATAGCTTCTTTTAGACCTTTTTCATTTCTCGCCATACCAACTTTATCCCACATTATACGTCCCAATTTTCTGTGGAAATAATCAACGGGTTCTTTTCCGTTTACCGCTTTCAATTTTGCGATATGCTCTTTAACATCTTTTTCCACTTCATCAAACTCCGGAAGATTGGTTTTAAAGCGAGGTACCGTTATTTGATCGGCAAGATAATTTTGCATCGTATAGGGAAGCACGAAATAACCGTCCGACAATCCTTGCATTAATGCGGAAGCTCCCAGTCTGTTAGCTCCATGGTCGGAAAAGTTGGCTTCGCCCGCTACAAACAATCCGGGTATTGTACTCATAAGTTCGTAATCTACCCACAAGCCACCCATTGTATAATGAATAGCCGGATAAATCATCATCGGTGTTTCGTAAGGATTGTCATCGGTAATCTTTTCGTACATCTGGAAAAGGTTACCGTATCTTGCTTCTATAACATCTCTACCGAGACGTTTTATGGCATCTGCAAAGTCAAGATAAACGGCAAGACCGGTAGGACCTACACCGTATCCTGCATCACAACGCTCTTTAGCAGCACGTGAAGCAACATCACGGGGAACAAGGTTTCCGAATGCCGGATACCTTCTTTCCAAGTAATAATCCCTGTCTTCTTCAGGTATCTGAGTAGGTTTTAATTCGCCTTTTCTGATTTTTTCAGCATCTTCTTTTTTCTTGGGCACCCATATTCTACCGTCATTACGCAAACTTTCACTCATCAGGGTTAATTTGGATTGATAATCACCGTGAACCGGAATACAGGTCGGGTGAATCTGCACAAAACTGGGATTTGCAAAAAATGCACCGCGTTTGTATGCTTTCCAAGCTGCACTACCGTTAGAGTTCATCGCATTGGTAGATAAGAAATAAACATTACCGTAACCTCCCGAAGCTAACAAAACGGCATGTGCTGCATGTCTTTCCAACTCGCCTGTAACGAGATTTCTTGTTATTATACCGCGGGCTCTTCCGTTTATCATAACAAGGTCCATCATCTCACGACGAGTGTACATAACAACATGTCCTCTTTTTATCTCTTTAGATAGAGCACCGTATGCACCTAACAAAAGCTGTTGTCCGGTTTGACCGCGAGCATAAAATGTTCTGGAAACAAGTGCTCCACCAAACGAACGGTTTGTAAGTAAACCGCCGTATTCACGTGCAAAAGGAACACCTTGAGCCACACACTGATCTATTATATTATTTGAAACTTCAGCCAAACGGTAAACATTCGCTTCACGCGAGCGGTAATCGCCTCCCTTTATGGTATCGTAAAACAACCTGTAAACGGAATCACCGTCGTTGGGATAATTTTTAGCGGCGTTTATACCACCTTGAGCAGCAATGCTATGTGCACGGCGCGGACTGTCTTGTATGCAAAAAACCTTTACATTAAAACCGAGTTCACCGAGACTTGCTGCAGCAGATGCTCCAGCCAATCCCGTACCCACTACAATAATATCTATTTTTCTTTTATTAGCCGGATTAACCAAGTTTTGATGGTCTTTATAGTTTTTCCACTTTTGAGCTAATGGCCCTTCCGGAATCTTTGAATCTAATTTTTTCATGATAAATTAATTTATTTAGTGAAATAAATTACCAAAGGAATAATAATGAACCCCAGTGCAAGTACAATTGCAACAACATGGCC
Organism: Bacteroidales bacterium; assembly: GCA_015489465.1. Classification (GTDB taxonomy): domain Bacteria; phylum Bacteroidota; class Bacteroidia; order Bacteroidales; family F082; genus B16-G9. The sequence goes on from WFZS01000205.1 coordinate 11,159, forward strand.
CAAACCTTTAATAAAAGGACCGTATTTTTTATTTTGCAATCCTAATGATTGAAATGCGGATTGAAATCCGTGGTCAAGATGGAAACCGAGTAAAAGTAACGCCAAAACATAAAATGTTACATAATACCCGTTATGGAAAACATCAACTATTACTTTTCCCAGGTTTTCCATTTCCTCACCATTAATTTTCACATGCTGAATACCGGGAATAATACCTTTGGAAACCATAAAGAAGTTTACAAAATGGATTACCAAAAAGATAAAAATCACAATACCGGTATGAATCATGTACTGTGAAAAAATATTTTCTTCGGCACTACCTTTTACCTTGTATCCTTTGGGTCTTGATGCCCAATTCTGGAACTGTAAAATTAAACCGAAAATAATGTGAATGAGAAAAGCGGCAAACAATACCCATTGAAATACTTGAATAAAAGGGTTTGTTGCCATAAAATGCGCCGCCTCGTTGAATGTAGGATAATCCCCACTACCCAAATCCTTTAAAACCGAAAGGTTTAATCCCAGATGTACAAATAGAAATGTAATCAGGAATAAACCCATAAGCGACATTACATACTTCTTAGTCAAAGAAGAATATACACGTTTGTTGCTCATAACTGTAATGTTTAACTATTAATTTTTTAAACTACTATTTTATTATACCATATTTTATGGATGAACAAATGTATAAAAGTAATTGCAATTCATATATAGTTTGGCTTAATTTAAAATTGTTCTCAAATTAAATTTTTATAAATAAAAAAAGGCCGTTAAATTATTCAATTCAACAGCCCCTTAATGATATTTAAAAATTAATGCTTAATTAAATAAATTCTTTCCTTATTTTGGCGGCAATATCCTCAAACTCCTCTTGCGAAAGTTTTAACTTAGGTTGTTTAAAATCCATATCGTATATGGAGTTTATGGGAATTAAATGTATATGGGCATGAGGAACTTCCAGCCCTATGACAGTCATCCCTATTCTTTCGCAAGGGATTACCTTTTCAATTGCTTTTGCTACCCTCTTGGCAAAAAGAAATAATCCCTGATATAAATCATCGTCAATATCAAAAATGTAATCGATTTCTTTTTTGGGAATCACCAAAGTATGACCTTTGGCCAACGGGTTTATATCCAAAAAAGCATAATAATTATCATCCTCGGCAATTTTATAAGAAGGGATTTCGCCTTTAACTATTTTAGTAAATATTGAAGCCATTGTTATAAATTTTAACGTGTTATTTCAACAATTTCAAAAGGTATTGTTCCGGCGGGAACTTGTACTTCGACTTTGTCGCCGACTTTAGCTCCAAGCAAACCCTTGGCTATCGGTGAATCAACGGAAATTTTACCGTTTTTCAAATCCGCCTCCTTTTCAGGAACAAGGGTATAACTCATTACCCTGTTATTTTTAAGGTTTTTAATTTTTACCGTCGAAAGAATCAAAACTTTCGATGTATCCATTTTGGATTCATCGATAATCCTTGCATTTCTAATCTCCTCCTGAAGTTTAGCTATTTTCATTTCAAGTAATCCTTGTGCTTCTTTAGCGGCATCGTATTCGGCATTTTCAGAAAGATCTCCTTTATCTCTTGCTTCCGCAATTTGTTGCGATATCTTAGGTCTTTCAACCCTTACCAATTGTTCAAGCTCTTTTTTAAGCTTTTCCAAACCCTCTTCAGTATAATATTTTGAAGCTGACATAGTGCTGTATTTTATTAATATTAATGACTTAAATGTATGCTACCGACCGGAATTAAAGATAAAAAGACCCTTAAAAATATTAAGGGTCCTTTTTCCACGGCAAAAATAATAAATTTTTTGCCTGTTATATTCTAAAAGTTCAATACAACACCAAATGAATGGTGACCTCTAAAACTTACCGTTTCCCTATAAGCATAATCTATAGCAAAGTATGAACCTTTTTCTTTGTTAATTGGAACTTGGACAGACATACCTAAACTCAAACCTTTGTTTACATTTGTATTTTCAGGCGATTCTATCGAATTCCACATGCCTTGTTCAAAGGTATAACCACCCCTTATCATAACCCAATCTTTCATACTGAACTCAAGACCTACGGCAATTTGGTCTTTTGTAAAAGAGTTGGCTATAAAGTTTCCGGCGGTAGTCAACCTCAAATCTTTTCCGAAAAGAAAATCGTAAGCAGCTCCTATATTTAATTGTGCCGGAAGTTCAAAATTATCACTTCTTTGATTCAAAGTAAATTGGGTCTCTTGTCCGGGTATAAACACTTTTAATGACAATCCGTCACCCGAAAAGGACATTGTAGGTCCTACATTTTTCAATGCTACACCGAATGAAAATTGGTCGTGAGCACCTGTAACGTATTGAATTCCTACATCTAACGCAACTCCATATGCACTAAGGTCTGATATCTGCTCACCAACAATTTTCATTAAGAATCCTGCATAAATATTATTTGAAAATGCCTTCGAATAAGATACTGCAAAATTCATCAAACTGGGGCTGTATTTTCCTACTCCTCCGTCAGGACTGTCGGTTGTGGTTATTTCAATTTCTCCAAAACTCATTGACATAACCTGCAGTCCCAAAACACCACTTTCACTAACTCTTTGAGTAAGTCCGAAAGAGTATAATTTGGTATCAGTGCCTTTCAGCCAATCAGTATATGAAAAGATTACCTGACTTTTATTTGTAAAGGCGGCACCTCCGACATTACCCCATAAGGCTTCCAGTCCGTGAACCTTAGACATATTGGCCGATCCCCAACCGGAGCTCCTAGTCCAAGGATTAATTAATAATTCCGAAGCACCCGCCTGTCCCGAACGGTCTTTGTTTCCAGCAAAAGACAAGTTCGGCACCAGCAAAACGCCAATTAAAATTAAGGCAAAATATCTGTAAAGAGTTTTCATAATAAAACTTATTTATTCTTTATTCCTTTTAACATTAGTTTAGATTAAAATGTATTCAAATCCGGCACTCTTTGTGTACAGAACCATTTAACAACATGCTCTCCTTCCGGCGCTTTAACATGTATATAATATATTCCACCGGAAATCGGCACACCTGCAAAGTTTTTCAAATCCCATTCAATTGCCGTTACATCGTCATCTTTTGTGAGTTGTCTAACCTTAACACCTGAAACATCATAAATTGTTATAGTACATGTTTTCGGTAAGTTGGTTATTTTAACCCTTGTATCCAAAGCATTATGTTCATAAGCTGAATAAGCATAATATGGATTAGGTACAACTCTTATTTCATCCAAATCACTTACAAGTTTTTCTGGATTCTTATATTCCGTAGCAATTCCCTTGGTTGTAAATTTATATTTCGGATAATAATTATTTTCATCCAATCCGGGATATACCGTATCAAGATCAACACGTGTATAACCTCTTCTGAAAGGTGTTGCAATCCTGATTCTTATCCTTACTTCGTTACTTAACCAATCCTCTCCTTTGGTTGCCATCGGCATTCCAACATACATAATTTGTCCGAAAAAGTTATCCAAAAGTGTCGGTATCGGAACTTTAACCAAAGAATCCAATATGTAATGAGCATATTTACCGGCATCATATGCAGGTGAGTTAAATTCGAAATAGAAACTCGGATTGTCAAACACCTTAGTATCATGCTTCATAATGTAAACAAAATGTTTACCACCAAAAACAGGAATTCTATTTATGCCTTCACCGCTGAATATGTTATCATCAAAGAATTGAACATTTTGTTCAGGATCTTTGGCGGTAGGATTAAACTGCATATCACGACCATTGAAAGCTCCTAGATAAGAATCTTCACTGTACATAACGTTCAGTCTTTCTCCGGTTTCAACATCAATAACATATCCCGGGAACCATCCCATACCGTGATCACTGATGTAATTAGGATCATCGGGATTGCTGCTCGGACCTGAACCAGGAGTTGCAAAATTACCGTCCTTATCTATTGAAGGTGCATGCCTCAAACCGAATTGAACAGCATGGTCCTCTGCAAGTAACGAGTCGTTACTCATTTCGAGAACAGGACACCTTGTCCATTTGGATTTGTCGGGTGTCAAAACTATATCCACACTTGAAAGATCAGCAAGACCACTAAGGTTTTTTGACATACTACTGAAAGCAGGACCCAACGGTGACTGTACAGGACCGGTTCCGATAACAGTTCCAACCGTATAAGAACACAATGCATAAGGAGCCCATGTACCGTTTAATATCTTTTCATAGTTTTCGTTGGGATCCCAAGGTTGAGGTGGAGAAATACCCATACCGTAATCATTTTCGGCAGCATTGTCGGTACTTTTATAAGTACCCGATCGTATCCAGTTCAAAGTATTGAACGGATATCCCGGTATATCTTCATCGGAAATACCACTCAACCACATACTGGAACTATCTTCATATTCTATAGTTGATGAAATTAACCCGTTATTATCGGCAAGAACCGTACTAAAACTAGCAAAATTATTACCTCCGGTCGATACTTTTCCCACAGGAATCAAACCCGGAGGAAATGGTTGCTCCATTTGTACCGATAAACCGAGATCCAAAAACAGTTGTTCATTATTTTTAGCAATTGTCGTATCAGAATCATAAATTTCACCTGTCTTTAGATCCTTGATATGCCATCTGGAAACAAGTTTTGAAGTGGTGTCACCCAACAGATCCAGTTTCCTTGTTACGTTATAAATTTTAACTCTATACATTGAGTCGAGCCATAATTCATAATCACCTTCTTTTACGTTAAGCGGATCTATCACTTTAACATTTAATGGTCCCGAATTAGTTTTATAAACGGGATTATAAGCAATAGGATAATCGGGGGCACCGAACTTGTTAGATATTGAATCGGCAGGAGGTTTATTTAAAATTTCGTTTTCGGTCTCTTTTGTAAGGTCAACTACCATACCACCGTTTCCATGACCTTCAACTCTCGTAACCTGCGGTCTGGTTCCGTAATTACCGTTAATTACTGTTCCGTTTACGGTTTTATGCGGCATAGCAGAGTAAATCTTTATATTTTTACGACCTGCCAAATAAGGTTTCATTTGTCCTAATAGACCGTATAAATCACCCGGATCATCTGAATACGGCATATATTCATTATATGCATAGGCTAATGCCATGTAGTAATAAACTTTATTGTTAACCAAACGAACGTCACCTGTTGCAAAAGCATCCTGAGTAAGTTCGAATGAGTGTTTTATACCGTTGTCCGATCCGACAACTTCAACTACAGGAACATTAGCTCCGATAGCATCATCGTAATAATAATTTACAAGTTTCTTTACACCGTTTTTAATGTCAAATTGTGCAACCAAACGTACCAAGTCGGGATCGTGAATACTTTCAACACCGACTTTATCGTTTTTAAGTTGAAAGATTTGATATCCTTCAAAACGATATAAGGAGTCGCTACGTTGTGTAGGATCGCTTGGTAAAGGCTGCGGAATATTAGGATCAAACTCTTGATATTTTTCCTGATAGTTGTTTGACGACGGTGAATTAGTAATGAAAAATATTAATTTCTGATTCAACTCGGTAATTGTCAGATCGGGAGCGGTAGGACCGTCAATAACTTTAAAACAGTTATCAAACAATGCCTGACATTTATCGTCAACAACACGTAGAAGTTTCACGGAAGCCCACGGTCCGCCTGAAGTTGCACGTGCCCACGGAATACCAACCGTAATATAGTTAACGGCACCGGGTTTCAAAGTAAACGGACCTGCCGATTGCATAAAACGTCTATCGTTAGGAGGATTAGGCGCTCCGTTATTACCGGTTCGCTCAGTCCAGTAAAAACCATTTTGGGTATATCCACCGTTAGGCGGTTGTCCTCCGGTACCCCAGTTACAGGGGTCGGTATCGCCGGGGAACATGAAGTCACATCTGGGTCCAACGGTACCGGCATGACCAGGATAAGCATCTCCACCATATAACATAGGGTTACCGTCTTTCCATATACCTCTAAGAAGATTATAATATTCAGTAGCAATTTGAGGACCCCCTGTAGGTCCACCGGAGTTATTATGATACAAAAACCTTCTCATACCGAAACGTTCGTCATCAACGATACCGTTTCCGAAATTAACTCCGTTTATACTTTCATCACATCTTTGTTTAAGTACGGTTTCTCCGGTTGTAGGATCAATTACAGTATCGTATTTGGGATTATCAATACCATCAGCATCCATGTAAGGTCCCTGGAAAAAGTCAACACCAACGGCAGGAGGTTGATCGCCATAAGCTTCCACCTGTCCGCTACCGTCAACTTGATTACCGTTATAACAATATCCGAGTCCGCGCTGTACATCACAACCTACATAGTCGTCCCATGCATACCCCAAATCGGTATCAACCCATGGAGAGAAAAATGTTTGTGTCAATTCAAACGTAGAACGGTTTATTATTTCATAACTGTAAAAAGTCATGTTATTGATAACATCATTGGTAGCAAAAGCAAAAGCTTGAGCTCTTATTTCCATTCCGATGGCAGCACCTTTTGTTTCACCGTGAACATTACCTTTATCATTGAAAACCCACCATAAGGTTTGGTCTCCTTTAATTACTTGGTCGGCAAGAATACTTCCGTGAATAACACCTTCAATTTCCTCGTCTTTAGTAGGTGTTTTAGTATGACATAAAGAGTTATCCAAATCATAGTAAGGATAGTCTCCTGCATAAGGATTATATTCTCCGTCACCGTCATTATCATAAAAAGGAGCCAAATAATAACTCTGACCTTTTGCCGGATCACCATGAGCAGGCCATTTTAAAATGGATTGCGGAATATTATATTCCGGGTCGGGAACAAAAGCACCCGTTTCGGGATCGCAATGCGACAAAAATTCATCAACTTCAGCTCTTGTTATTTTGAAGTGTTTATCATATTGGGCACAAGTCACTCCGTCAATGGCTGCGGTACCGTCAATTGTCAGTGGTCCCGTCCAATAATCAACACCACCTGCACGATAACGCAATGCTGCAAGTTTTAACTGGTTGTTAACGTCAAGTCCTCCAATCCACAACGCACCGGAAAACATTGATGTAGCGGTCCCGTTTTTAGGGATATAATACCTTGATGTTCCATCTAAATCCCACCACATGTCACCACCGGTATTAATCCTTGCCCTCACATTATTAATATCCAACCATTCGTAACCGGCAGCAGGGGCACAACCCGCTGTAGTATTCTTCAGTTTACGTTTTAATTTTGTTTTATCATTAACAGCCCTAACGGCAAAAGCACTGTCTGCTAAAAATATTGAGATAAAAACAATCAATAAAACCTGAGTAATATTCTTCATAATATATACTGTTTATCTTTCGTTACTAAGTTATTAATTAAAAGTTGTATCCTATTCCAAAATGGATCTGAATCGGCTTACTGTAATTCCAAGGTTTATTAACATAAACACTGTATAAATCCCTGAAAGATTGAGGATCCAACTGGTTATTGATTTCTCTTTGCCATTCCGGAGCGGAAAGATAACCGTCATCATCAGGGTTACCCGTATATGGATACACATTCATAACATTCTTTGTATTTAACAGGTTCAAGAATAACATGTAAACATCCAATGATGATTTTCTTATAGTTCCGTCTTTTCTTTTATGATCTTTGAAATGGAATTCTTTATCCGCCCTCAAGTCAATTCTGAACTGCCATGGCATCCGGGATCCGCCATATGTACCTTTTAACAATCTGGTACCTCCCGATATCGGGGAAGTAACATTCCTGGAGGCGGTATAAGGTGTACCCGAACCACCGCTTAATGTCAGGTTAAAACCGAAGTTACTTAAAACCTGTACGGGCGGTTTTCCTTTTTTCTCCCTGTTTATAACAGGTCCGTTATAATCTTTTCCATCAAAGAACCTGAAATCGAATACCAAATTAAACTGATGTCTTCTATCCCACGGCATAGGATAAGTTGAACGCAAGTTCGGCAGACCGGCAGCAATAAGTGCGGCTGCGGTTGTAGTAGAAGAACCCGTAGCATCGGCAAATTGCAATGTATAAGAAGCTCTCATCTGAATATTGCCTGTTCTACGAAGGTCATATTCAACCGTCAACCCTTTTACCGTTCCAAAGTCAAGGTTATTATAAGTAGTATAATCTTTAGGATATGCACCGTAAAATCTGTACATCTGAATCATGTTACGCATCTCTTTATAATAGGTTGAGAAGCTGATAACAGATGTATTTGTCAGTTTTTGAGTAAAACCGACTTCATAGTCAATGGTTTTTTCAGGTTTCAATGAGGGATTATTTATTGAACGCGTTGCCATCGTATTAAAGTAGTAATACGTAGCAGGCGTTGTAAACGAGTTACTCGAAGGCCTTTGTGTTAACACATCGTAGTGAGCGAAGAACAATGCTTCATCGGAAATAGGGAAAGAGAATGAAATACGCGGCATAACCGAAATTTGAGGGTCATAATCTTTAAATGATTTTATATTAACCCTTTTTTGTTGCGGATCTTCCAATACGGGAGAAATACCGCTACCTACATCAAGTATTGACGGGTCTTGTATTTCAACACCTTGAGAGTTATACCAGATATTTCCGTTTCTATAACCTACCACTCTGGTCGGATTTTCAACATTGTCGGCATAAACAACATAATCGGACCCCATATTTCCGGGGTGATGTACGGGATTTCCTCCCAGCTCGGTAACTTCCGAAACCGTTTTAGCAGGGAAAAGCAAATAAGGATCCTTTAACACTTTTTGATTAGCGTCATATCTGTCAACACGAACACCTATGTTAAACACAAGGTCTTTCAAAGAAAACTTATCTTGAACGTAACCGGCCATATAGATAGGACGGAAAGCTCCGATATCCCTTGTGTACATTCCGCTCGCATCCTGTTTGTTAAAGAAATCTTCGTAAGAAGGTTGATTTTTCAGCTTGTTACCTTTATAATCAAAACCGTAATAACTTATATAAGGTGATTGTCCTTCATTCCACAATTCATCCGGTGAGAACATATCCACGCTAAACAAGTCTTCATCAAGTTTAATGGTATGCCTTACTCCGTCTTTATCGAAATATTCAATGGAATGGTCATTGTAATCGTATGAATCAATCACAATAAAGTCAAGACCATCAACAGGTAATCCTAACTTGGTACGAAGATTTTTATCAAATATTCTTTGTGATTTACCGTCGTATTTCCTGTAATACATAATCGTATCAACAACACCGTTATGACTTATTATAAACGGGTTATCTTTATCAAGTTCTTTGATATGGAAGTTGGCAAGTCCACGCATCAAGTTCCACATTCCGGTGGTTGCCAAAGAAATACCTCTGTTAACCCTTTGTTCGTATTGAAAACCGAATTTAATTGCGTGATCTCCGATATCCAGAGAAGCATCGAATTTAAGGTTAACCTGGTCATTATCATATTTTCCGTAACCTGTTGTAGCTGCTCCCGGAGAAGCATACAAACCGTAAACGGACCTGGGGTGGCCACCATTTAAAAGACCTCCACCAAGCATAATATTATCGAAGTTATCATAATGTCCTTGTGGACCGTATCCTGCAAAAGTATTATAATAGGTAGTAGTGTATTGAGCCACCAAAGGATTATAATCTCTGGGGTTCCACTCTACCAAAGTATCGTAATCCCAGTTATTCAATATCCACACATTATCATAATAAACACCATTAACGGTATCACCACCTAACTCGTAAGTAGGAGTTTTATAAACACTGAATTTACCCAAATAACCGTATTTAAAAACATCGTCCCAATGGTTTGCATCACCGTGTTCTCCCTGTACTTTTGTATAGTCAAGCTGAACAGAGTAATAAAAGTTTTTAAATGCGGAAGTATTATCTTTTGATGTTGGGAAACGTTGTACAAAACGAACATATCCCCTGTATGTAGCGTTAAAATATTTCGGATTCTTTTTGTAATTAAGTAAAGAAGAAGCGTAATTGAAACTTCTACCGCTGGAATAATTATATCCTCCACCGAAAGTTAATGTGATGTTATCGGTAGTTCTTACACTCACATTACCCAGAAGATTCACATTGTAGTTTTCGGTATTCCTTGCATATTTAATTTTTTCAAGATCGCTTTTACGCAAAAATTCACCGTTAACATAAGTACCGCTTCCTGTTCCGGAAGGACGTAAAGGGTTTTTCTCGAGATTTGCCAAAACATCATCTTTGGCATACCAATGTCCGACTGCCGACAAACTACCGTCTCTTCTGTAATACATATCACCGGCAAGGAAAAATCCTAACAATGATGTTCCGTTTTTATCTTTTCCTTTAATTAGCGGTCCCATCAAGCTAAATCCCATACGGTTAAATCCGTGGCCGTCCAAAAGCTCGGAGGTTTCCAATTCTAACCCTGCACCAAACTGACGTGAAGCTCCTTTTGTTGTTACGTTAATAACTCCGGATGTAGCATCACCGTATTGAGCGGGGGTACCTCCAAGGATAACGTCAACTTGTTCGATAGCGGACTGAGGTACTGCGGAACTACCTATAACCCTTATACCGTCGATATACATTGCCGTAGCATTGGTACGTGCACCACGAACACTTCCCCTTTCACCATCCTTGGAAAAAACACCGCCGACAGTAGTGGCAACGGCGTTAGCAGAACGGTTAGGCATTTTGGCAACCTCTTCAGCCGTTACCGAAGCACCACTGGAAGTTTCGTCCTTGGATATCAAAGGAACCTTATAATCCACAATTTCCACCTCCTCAAGAGTTTCCGTTGTAGGCGTCATAACTATATCGTAAAAACGGGTTTTATCGGCGGAAATAGCAATACCTTTAATAAGAACCGTTTTATATCCTACAAAAGTTGCTTTAAGATCATACTTTCCAGGAGGAATAGGTTTGATCTCATAATTACCGTCAAAGTCGGATGTCGCGCCTCCGACAAGCGTTCCTTTATTCTCCAGTACAATGTTAGCAAAAGGAATCGGTTCTTTGGTTTTTTTGTCAATAACTTTTCCTTTCAATGCACCCTGTTGTGCAAAAAGCATTACGCCAGTTGAAAGAATTAAACCAAACGTTAGGAGTAAATTTCTTATCATACCTGAAATTTTATATTCACAATAATCACTCTATAC
>WFZS01000206.1 GCA_015489465.1 Bacteroidales bacterium
AAGTTATATAAGCGGTATTGCCCACCACGGAGTCCTGTTGTACATCTGAAAATCTAAGAAACTTTACATCGCCTGCAATACTGTTAAGTTGTGCCGTAATGGTATCAACCATTTGCTGATACAGTACCTGTACATCATCCATCGAAACCAAACCATGGCTATTAACAGGAAGTGTAAAATGAGTGCGCATCAAAATAAATTTCTTGGAAACCGAATCGGGATAACCTCCATAATTGGTGAGTAGTGCTTCAAGGTTCCAAACTGCAGAGTCCAGTGTCATTATTGTTCCACTCTTAAAATGTCCCTGCATTTGTTGATTAAATTTGTTGATGCGCTGTATAATGATTTTACTGTATTGGCTGTTGCTATTTAAACCGGTATCCTGATTGTCCATGTCGCTTTTGTTACATGAAACAATAAAAAACAAAGCGGATACTATTATAACTGATATAAATATTGTTTTATTTTTCATTTAATTTTTTTTAAAAGTTTTTATTAATAGCCCCCTTTCATCTATTGTTTATACAAAATTCATGGTAAAATTTTCTGTATAAATCATTTTAATTATTTATGCCGTTCCGGCCGGGACAGGGGCTTTTAAATGTTGTAACCGGAAACGGCTACGGCTTGTCAAACTTATTCTTTCCAAGCCAAAAGATGTGTTTATTTGTACAACAATGAACGTAGTTACGGTTATTGTTAAAATGTTGTTGTTCATACACAATCCGCCCGCCGGTGAGTAAAATTCGTAAATAATGTAAAATGTTACGGCACGTTATTAAAAGAGGTGCATAATAGTTGCGGGGGGGGTATAATGCAGTATATCAACTAAATACGTGATTAGTTTTTTAATAAAAAATGTTATTTGTTTTAAAAGGAGCATTACCGGATTATTATTTAACCTTTTAAAGATAAGAAAAATATTTTAAACCGGGATTGTCATTAAAAATGATACTTGTTGACAATTACGAGATAAGACAGTGATTATCACAGTATATCTAACCGGTAAAAGGGAAAATAAATATTCTTTAAACGCTTAAAGCTTTTTCAACATTTTGAAAACCAACTACATCCTTTCGGGAACCACTATTCCCAACAGCCACATAGCCGATTTGATTGTATTTCCGGTAAATTCAGCCAAGGCAAGACGGAACGCCCTTTTCGACTCATCTTCCTCTTTTAATATTGTTATCTCCTGATAAAACTGGTTGAACTCGCGGGCAAGGTCGTAAGCATAATTGGCAATGGTTGCCGGACTGAAAGATTTTGCAGCCTGCTCAACGGTTTGAGGATATTCATAAAGCAGTTTTATCAGCGACTTTTCTTTGGGTAAAATATCACTGTTTTTCAAATCTTCCGAACTCCAGTCGTATCCGGCTTCTTTACCTTTGCGGATAACCGAACGTATCCTGGCATGTGTGTATTGAATAAACGGACCCGTGTTACCGTTAAAGTCGATAGACTCTTGGGGGTTAAACATCATGGTTTTTTTGGGGTCAACCTTCAAAATAAAATATTTCAAAGCTCCCAAACCGAGAATATGATATAATCTGTCAGCCTCTTCTTCACTGAAATCGTTGTATTTTCCAAGTTCTTCAGTTGTCTTTTTCGCTGTCTCGTACATCTCATCCATCAGGTCGTCGGCATCCACAACGGTACCTTCACGCGATTTCATCTTTCCGTGAGGCAGTTCCACCATTCCGTACGAGAGATGGATAATACTGTCGGCCCAATCGCGTCCCAGCTTTTTAAGTATGAGCTTCAACACTTCAAAGTGGTAATTCTGCTCGTTACCCACAACATAAATAAGCTCACGCGGGTGGAAGTCGTTATATCTGAGTTGTGCCGTTCCCAAATCCTGAGTCATGTAAACCGAAGTTCCGTCGGCACGTAACAGCAGTTTTTCATCCAGCCCTTCATCGGAAAGGTCGCACCAAACCGAACCGTCTTCTTTTCTGAAAAACACACCTTTTTCCAACCCCTCTTCCACAATGGCTTTACCCAACAGATATGTATCCGATTCGTAATAAATTTTGTCAAACTCAACACCGAGTCGTTCATAAGTAACATCGAAACCGTCATATACCCAACCGTTCATCTCGGCCCACAGTTTTCTTACCTCTTCATCGCCTTCTTCCCATTTTTTTAACATGGTTTTAGCTTCCTGCATCAAAGGAGCATTTTTTGCAGCCTCATCTTTATCCATTCCCTTTTCCGTCAGTTCATTTACCTGTTCTTTGTATTTTTTATCGAAAAGCACGTAAAAATCACCTACAAACTTATCACCTTTTACGCCTGTACTTTGCGGAGTTTTTCCTTCGCCCCACTTTTGCCAAGCAAGCATCGATTTGCATATATGTATCCCGCGGTCGTTAACCAAATTAACCTTTTTAACATTTTCGCCGTTGGCTTTGAGGATTTCCGAAACCGACCATCCCAACAGGTTGTTTCTGATATGACCGAGATGCAAAGGCTTGTTGGTGTTGGGAGAAGAATATTCAATCACCACCGGGTCACCATTACCGGGCTGCTTTTTACCGTAATCTTTTTTATTTCTGTTTTTGTTAAAAAAATCGAGCCAAAAAGCGTTCGAAAGCGACAGGTTCAAGAAACCTTTAATGACATTAAACTTCTCAACCTCATCAACATTTTTTGTAAAATAATTTCCTATTTCTTCAGCCGTTTGCTCGGGTGATTTTTTCGAGAACCTCAACAAAGGGAACACCACAAAAGTAAAATCTCCTTCGAACTCGGGACGGGTTTTTTGAATTGCCGCCGATTTACCGGTAATTTCCTGTCCGTAAAGGTCTTTAACGGCTTGTTTAAACGTTTCGGTAAGAAGCTTTTCTATCATTTTATTACGTTTTAATTAGAGCGGCAAAAATAGTTTAAAAATTTTGAAGAAATATCAATCAGGCAACTACAAAAAATAATAAATCATAAATCGGGGAAAAGTAAATTACCCTACGGACTTTCTAATCATTTAAAAATATTACTGAAACAAACGCGGATGCTGGTCACGCTGAGTGATGCGACCCCAAGGGAGCATCGTATCGAAGCGTGTGTGCGATGGATGAGTGGGTGAGTGGATGATTGATTGATTGGAAAATCGTGACGTTGTGACCTTCTGACCTTTGACCTTTGACTTTCAGACCTTATGCCCCGGTAAATACTTTTAACGATTAACTGTTAACTTTTTAAACCACCTTAAACAACTTTGAACAACTCCAAACAACTCTGAACAATTTAAAACCGTTCCTCCTTCCCTCTCACATTTCGATACACTGCTCCCAAAGTCGCAGCACTCAATGTGACAAAGCCCACGCCGAACACCGTATTGAATATCGAACGCTGAATGCCGATTTAAGATTTAAGATTGATTGAATGAATGTTTGGTTGGATGATCGGAAAATTGAGACGTTGTGACGTTCAGGCTTTTGACCTTTGACTTTCAGACTTTCCGACCTTCAGACCTTAGACTTTAAACAACTTCAAACCCTAAACGCTTAATCATACAAAATTACTTTACCTTTGAACCTTAATTCAATTTATCGAAATGACTAAAAAAGAAAGATTTCAAAAGGTTATTGAATATTTCAAAAAAACCATGCCCGTTGCGGAAACGGAACTTGATTACGAAAACCCTTACCAACTTATTGTTGCGGTAATTTTATCTGCTCAATGTACCGATAAAAGGGTAAACATTATAACCAAAGAATTTTTCAAACAGTTCCCCGACCCTCAAAGTTTGGCAAAAGCCGAAATCAGCGATATTTTCGAACTGATAAAAAGCTGTTCATATCCAAACAACAAGGCAAAGCATTTATCGGGTATGGCAAAAAAATTACTAGAAGAGTTTAACGGAAAAATACCATCGGACATCGATGAACTTCAAAAACTGCCCGGAGTAGGACGAAAAACCGCCAACGTCATAGCATCAGTAATTTATAACAAACCCGTCATTGCCGTTGACACTCATGTTTTCAGAGTAGCTGCAAGGCTCGGATTGTCCACCAATGCAAAAACGCCGTTGGAAACCGAAAGACAACTCCAAAAATATTTCCCTCAAGAGTTTCTGCCCATAGCACATCATTGGTTAATTTTACACGGCAGATACGTATGCACGGCAAAAAATCCCAAATGCAATAAATGCGGATTAACGGAGATATGTAAACACTTTAACAAGTCAAAAAAATAAAGCTTTTTAGTAATTTTACACTCCTGAAAAGTGCAGATTGATGGAAAAAGACAACAAAACATTAGCAAAAGAATTTAAAATAGACATTGAAAAAGTAATAGAAGATAAAAACCCAAAGCTTAAAAAATTATTACCGGGTTTTGTAATCTCCTACATCAAACGCATTACCCATCAGGATGACGTAAATCATTATATTAACACGCATTGGGATAAAGAAGGTATCGATTTCATACATGCACTTTTAAAAGACATGAACACAACGGTTAATACCGTTAACCTTCAAAACATCCCTGAAAAAGACCCTGTAATAGTTACGGCAAACCACCCTTTGGGAGGACTTGACGGACTCGCTTTGATGCTCGCCGTCAGTCGCGTTCGAAAAGATATTCAATTTCCCGTAAACGACATCCTTACATACATTCCAAATTTGCAGGTACTTTTTATACCCGTGAACAAGCACGGCAGCAATGCTGAAAACATAAAACTCTTTAACGAAACATTCGAAAAAGAAAACATAATATGTTATTTCCCGGCAGGACTGGTTTCCAGAAAACAAAACGGTAAGATAAAAGACCTGGAATGGAAAAAAACCATAATATCGAAAGCTAAAAAATACAAACGCGACATAATTCCCACATACATTGAAGGTGAAAATTCAAAGTTCTTTTATAACCTTGCGCTGTTACGTAAAAAACTCGGAATTAAAGCCAATATCGAGATGTTTTACCTTGCCAACGAGTTTTTCAAGCAACGCAACAAAACATTAACAATAATTTTCGGAAAAAAAATACCCTATACAGTTTTCGACAAACGCCGTAAAGATTATGAGTGGGCCCAAATTCTAAAAGAGCATGTTTACTCACTCAAAAACAATCCGGATAATGTTTTCAAACCATAAATTAGAACAAATTCAATAGCTTATAACCCCTTAAATCCAAAATATTTTAACTACCTTTGCACACCTAAAACTATAAAACAGTCTTTATTATGAGTAAAAAGAGGGTTCTTTATGTGTCTCAAGAAATTACACCTTATTTGCCGGAGACACATATGAGCAGGACGGGACGTTTCCTACCACAAAAAATCCAGGAAAAAGGAAAAGAAATAAGAACATTTATGCCGCGTTACGGACTTGTTAACGAAAGAAGAAACCAACTTCACGAAGTTATCAGACTCTCGGGTATGAATATCATAGTTGATGAAATAGATTATCCTTTGATAATTAAGGTAGCGTCAATACAGCAAGCAAGAATGCAGGTTTATTTCATCGATAACGAAGATTATTTCAAACGCAAATTCCTTTTCAGAGATGCCGACGGTAAATTTTTTGAAGATAATAACGAACGTACCGCCTTTTTTGCCAGAGGTGTTTTGGAAACGGTAAAAAAACTGGGATGGGGACCGGACATTATCCATATTCACGGATGGTTCACAGCCCTTATACCTTTTTACGTTAAAACTCTTTATAAAGATAATCCGTTGTTCAGCGATTCAAAAATAGTAATATCGTTATATAACGACGGTTTTGAGGAAACACTCGGAGAAAACTTCCCCAACAAAATGTTCGTCAAAGGAATGGACAAATCTTTGTTGGAAAAATATAATAATGCCGATTATGTTACGTTAATGAAAAACGCCATTGATAATGCAGATGCATTAATAGCAGGCGAAAAGGAGTTAAATCAAGAAGTATTGGATTACGCAAAAGCAAGCGGCAAGCCGTTTCTTGATTACCAGGGAGAAGATGATTATTTTGATACGTACAATGAATTTTATGATAAAATTATCGAAGAATAAACTCTATTCTTTTTTCAAAACGATACCCGGCAGTATCGTAATAATTACTTTAGCTTTAATAAGTGCGGTAACTTTAAACTCTTGCCGAAACAGTCCGGCGGTATTCGGTACCGAAGTGTTACCGGACGATTTGAACATGCAGGTTCATTACATTATTTATAACGGCGTTTACGGTTATTCCGTCACGGAAGACTCTGTCAGGTCAAACGACCTCCCCAAAAATTTAATAGGAAGCAGGTTCGATTCCACTTTCGGGGTTACTACTGCTGGTGTTGCCGCACAATTTGTTTTATCGAGTAACGGAGCCGATTTCGGAGCAAATCCCCAGTTGGACTCTTTAATTTTGGAAATAAATTATTCCGGAGACATTTACGGTGACAGCACAACGGTTCAAACTCTACATGTTTACGAGCTGAATGAAGACATGATTCTGGACACAACTTATTATTCCAATTACAACTTCCAAATGTTCGACATTGACTATGCCAACATGCCGTTTACACCGAAACCCCATGACAGCATTATTGTCAACGGCGATACACTCCCTCCCATGATTAGGATAAACCTTTCAAAAACATATCCCGATTTAGCCGAAAAAATATTAAACGCCGACACATCGGATTTGCAAGACGGAGATGCATTCGTTAAATTTTTTAAAGGATTATACATAACCACCGATCCCGTTACTAACGGCGGTGCATTAATACCTATCGACCTTATTTCAAGAGGTTCAAGATTGGCATTATATTATTCAAACGACGAAAATGATTCGCTGGTTTATAACTTTTTTGTTGCAGCATTGGCTTCTCCCAGGGTGAACACTTATAAACATGACTACACACTTGCAGCGGAAGATTTTAAACAGCAGGTTTTAAACGGAGATACGGCTTTGGGTGAACAAAAATTTTATGTCCAAGGACTAGCCGGAACAAAAGCTATAATTAAAATTCCCGATTTACGGGATAACGACTCTCTTGATTATGAACACATTGCCATAAACGAGGTAAAATTGATTTTGCCGGGTGCAGTAAAATCAAAATATCCACCCGAACAATTGGCTTTGGTCAGAAGACTTGCCGACGGCAGTTACGAACCGTTACCTGATGAATATTTGAATCATGAATTGGGCGATCTGTATTTCGGAGGAAAATACTTGGAAGGTGGTAATGAGTACATTTTCAGGTTGACAAAATACGTGCAAAAACTAATATCTGACGAGAACTATTTGAACAACGGGCTTTATCTATTCGTGTCGGGAGCATCGTACAAACCGGAAGAGTTTATTTTCAAAGGTAATTTGAGCGGCGATGCACTTTCGGGTATGCGAATAGAAATTATTTATACCGTAGTTAACTGATTTTTTACTAACTTTCCGATAAAAACTAAATATTATGTGTGGAATTGTTGCTTACATAGGTACTAAAAAAGCTTTCCCTATTCTAATTAACGGCCTATACCGCCTTGAATACCGTGGATACGACAGTGCAGGTGTTGCTCTGCTTAACGGCGGATTAAAAGTTTACAAAACAAAAGGTAAAGTTTCCGAACTGGATACTTTCGTTAAAGACAAAGACACCGACGGAACGGTAGGTATTGCTCATACCAGATGGGCTACTCACGGTGAACCCAACCAAATAAATGCCCATCCGCATTACTCGATGAATAAGAAAATCGCCATTATTCACAACGGCATTATCGAGAATTATTCAACCATCAAGGAAGAGCTTAAAAACAGAGGCTATAAATTTCAATCGGAAACGGATACCGAAGTATTGGCAAATCTCATTGAAGACGTCCTTTTAACCGAAAAAGTCTCGCTAAAAGATGCCGTGGCAATAGCATTGCAACAAGTTATCGGCGCTTATGCCATCGTTGTTATTTCGGAAGACTATCCCGATATGCTTGTAGCCGCCCGGAAAGGAAGTCCTATGGTAATAGGTATTGCCGAGGACGGATTTTATGTTGCTTCGGATGCCACACCGATTATCGAGCATACAAAAAACGTAGTATATCTTGACGATGAAGAAATAGCAATTCTTGAAAAAGGTAAAGACCTTGTACTAAAAACCATTAAGGGGAAAAACAAAACACCTTATATTCAAGAACTTGAATGGAACCTCAACACTTTGGAAAAAGGCGGGTTCGACCATTTTATGCTTAAGGAAATTTACGAACAACCCGATTCCATCAGAGACAGTATGCGAGGACGTTTGCGGGTTAAAGAAGGTAAAGTGGTTTTGGGAGGAATAATAGATTACGAGCAAAAACTCGTTAACGCCGAAAGGATAATAATGGTTGCCTGCGGAACATCGTGGCATGCTTGTTTGGTTGGCGAATATCTTTTTGAAGACATCGCACGTAAACCCGTTGAGGTGGAATACGCTTCGGAATTCAGATACAGAAACCCCATAATTACCGAAAAAGATGTTGTAATTGCAATTTCACAATCGGGTGAAACGGCAGATACCCTTGCCGCCATTGAGCTTGCCAAAGAAAAAGGAGCAACCGTTTTGGGTATTTGTAATGTTGTGGGGTCATCCATTTCAAGAGCCACACATGCCGGTATTTATACACATGCCGGTCCCGAGATAGGCGTTGCATCAACAAAAGCATTCACAGCGCAAGTAACGGTACTTACTCTTATGGCAATGCGTATGGCTCAACTTAAAGGTACTATGCCGAAAAACAAATTCATACAGGCACTTCACGAAATGGAGAGAATACCGGATAAAGTTGAGAAAGTTCTTAATGACGGTGATATCACCAAGTTTATCGCCCAAGAGTTTAAAGATGCTTCTAACTTTTTATATCTGGGAAGAGGCTATAATTTTCCGGTTGCACTTGAAGGTGCATTGAAACTCAAAGAAATCTCATACATACATGCCGAAGGATATCCCGCAGCGGAAATGAAACACGGTCCTATAGCTCTTATAGACGAAAATATGCCCGTTGTTTTTATCGCCACCAAGAATCCTATTTACGAAAAAGTGGTTAGCAACATACAAGAGGTAAAGGCAAGAAACGGAAAAGTTATTGCCATAGTTACCGAAGGTGATACAACCGTAAAAAATATGGCCGACTTTGTAATTGAAATTCCCGAAACCGATGAAATGTTCGAACCTTTGTTAGCATCAATACCTCTTCAAAAACTGGCTTATTACATAGCGGTACTCAGAGGTTGTAATGTTGACCAACCCAGAAATCTGGCTAAATCGGTAACGGTTGAATAACTAAACAACAACATATTCAAACAAACAAAAAAATCCCGAAGTTTTTTCGGGATTTTTTGTTTTTACATACTTAAACTTGCAACAAAATCTTTTCTGGATCCTCGCCTCCGTAGAGCATTTTAACGGGATTTTCAAGCATCTCTTTGACCTTAACCAAAAATCCCACCGATTCGCGCCCGTCGATAAGACGGTGATCGTAACTCAAAGCTATATACATGATTGGGTGAATTTCCACTTTACCGTTCACGGCAACAGGTCTTTCAACGATATTATGCATTCCCAAAATAGCACTTTGCGGCGGATTAATTATTGGGGTTGACATCATGGAACCGAAAACACCACCGTTGGTAATGGTAAAGGTTCCCCCTTCCATATCCTGAATTGTTATTTTGTTTTCGCGGGCTTTTACAGCCAAACGTTTTACCTCTTTTTCTATTTCGGCAAGCGATAAAACCTCTGCATTACGTATTACCGGAACAACAAGACCTTTGGGGGCACTCACGGCTATTCCGACATCAACATAATCAAAAGTAACAATTTCGTCACCGTCAATTTGTGAATTTATAGCCGGATAGTGAGCTATCGCCTCTGTTACGGCTTTTGTGAAAAATGACATAAATCCCAATCCTACACCATGCTTTTCCTTGAATATTTCTTTATACTTCTTCCTCAATTCAATTACAGGGGTCATGTTTACCTCGTTGAAAGTGGTAAGCATTGCCGTTTCGTTTTTCACTGAAACAAGACGCTCGGAAAGTTTCCGGCGTAACATCGACATCTTTTTTCTGTGAACTTCCCTGCTTCCTCCCCATGATGATTTTATTAACGGCTTCTCTGTTGCTACATTATCCTTTTCTTGCAGGAAAAACTCAACATCTTTCTTTGTAATCCTGAATCTTTTGAAAAAGTCAACAAGCTCTTTCTCGGAAATATTATTTAACTCCATCAACTTCCTGGCTAAAGGAGAAATTATCAGATCAATGTCTTCTGACGGCTTTTCTGTAACAACCTCTTTTTGTTCCTCACGCTTATCCGGTTTGGGTTTTTCAGGTTCATTAGCGGGTTTTTCTTCCGTTTCCTTTTCTTTTTCAGGAGTATTGTCCACCTTAACCCCTTCTGAATCGGGGTCTATTTCGGCAATTACGGAACCGATTTCCACAATATCACCTTCTTTAGCCAAAATCTTTATTTTTCCCGATTCTTCGGCGGCAACAGCCAACGTTGCTTTATCGGAATCTATTTCAACAATATCCTGGTCTTTTTCAACCTGTTGACCATCTTCAACGAGCCAAGCAGCTATTTGTACTTCATTTATAGACTCTCCCGGTGACGGTACTTTTACCTCTATCATTGTTTTAATTTTTATTTATTTCAACGGTTTTAATCCGGTATGTAAACTTGTATCGATTTCATCAAGATGCAATTCGGCAATCTCCTTTTCAAACGATTGCCAGTGGTTTCCGATACAAGCCATTTCACACTCGTATCCCACATAAGGACATTGGCACCTGCCAAACGCCTTGTCAATAATTTTACCTTGCTGAAGTTGATGAAATTTAGACGACCCCGTTGCAGGGCTGCCGCTGGGCGGTCTTGAAATATGCGATATTTTAACCTTTTTCCCTATCCTGTCTTTCATAAATTCCCAAGCTCCCATGTTTGCCGGTTCTTCCTGTACCCAAAGATACATACCGGCTTTATCATACTTTTCAAGTATTTTGTTAACCTGTTTTTCAGGATAAGGATAAAGCTGCTCTATCCTTATTATTGCAGTTTCATCATAGCTGTTTTTCTCTTTTTCTTCCAAAAGTTCGTAATAAATTTTTCCACTGCAGAAAATCACCCTTTTTATCTTTCCCGGATTCGCATTTTCATCGTCGATAACCTCTACAAACTTGCCATCTGTGAATTCCTCCAAATTCGAAACAACACGTGGATGACGCAATAGGCTTTTCGGAGTGAAAATTATTAGCGGTTTACGAAAAGGTCTTTTCAGCTGGCGGCGTAATATGTGAAAAAAGTTTGCCGGTGTAGTGCAATTTGCCAACTGCATGTTGTAATCGGCAGCCAAGGTTAAAAACCTTTCTATCCTTGCACTGGAATGCTCGGGTCCCTGACCTTCGTAACCGTGTGGCAAAAAGACTACCAAATCGTTCATAACATTCCACTTCTCTTCCGCACTGCTGATAAACTGGTCGAAAATCACTTGTGCCGTATTGGCAAAATCGCCGAACTGTGCTTCCCAAATGGTTAAAGTATATGGTGACGTCAAAGCATATCCGTATTCAAAGCCCAAAACTCCGTACTCCGACAAAAGGGAATTGAATATGGAAAAATCCGCTTGTTGATCACTGATATTTTTCAACGGCACATATTTTTCTTCGGAATCTTCAACCCTTAAAACCGCATGCCTGTGTGAAAAAGTACCTCTTTCAACATCTTGTCCGCTTAATCTAACGGGAATACCCTCGAGCAGCAAAGTTCCATATGCCGAAAGTTCAGCCAAAGCCCAGTCGAGTTTTTTATCTTCGAGCATCATTTTACGACGTTGTTGCTGTAACCTGACCGTTTTACGGAAAAATTTCTTGTCCTCCGGAAGTGCTGTCATCCTTTCTCCCAAAAGCATCAAAGTTTCCTCATCCACAGCCGTTTTGTATTCTTTTTCCCAGTCCTTAGGTTCAGCCTTTTTTATATCTTTCCATACCTCACCCATGAAATTATCAACACTCAAGGCCTTATGAGTTTTTGATTTTTCAAGGTTCTCTTCAAGACGCTTTAAAAATTTAGCCTCCTCCCGTTTACAATAATCTTCGGTTACAACACCTTCTTGTATAAGTTTTTGTTTGTAAATTTCATAAGGATTGGGGTGTTTCTCGATTATTTTATAAAGCAACGGTTGTGTAAATCTCGGTTCGTCACCTTCATTATGCCCGTAACGCCTGTATCCCAAAATATCAATAAACACATCTTTGTGGAACTTGTTACGAAATTCCATTGCCAATTGAACCGCAAAAACAACAGCTTCAACATCATCGCCGTTAACATGAAAAACCGGCGACAAAGTTGTTTTGGCAACATCGGTACAATATGTTGAAGAACGTGCATCGAGATAATCGGTAGTAAAGCCTATTTGGTTGTTTACTGCCAAGTGTATGGTTCCTCCCACACCGTAACCTCTTAAATCCTGCATCTGAATCACTTCGTAAACAACACCTTGACCTGCAAGTGATGCATCACCGTGAATAAGAATAGGTGTTATTTTGTCCCTGTCATTTTCAAAAACAAGGTCCAGTTTAGCTCTTGTTATGCCCTCTACCACAGGATCAACAGCCTCAAGATGCGAAGGATTGGGCGAAAGTGTCAACTTAACTTCTTTGCCTTTGCTGGTTTTTCTGACTTTGGTATAACCCATGTGATATTTCACATCGCCCAACAAACCTTCCTCGTCATATTCCTTTCCTTCAAATTCCGAAAACACGTCTTCGAAGGGTTTGCGCAGTATGTTTGTAAGAACATTTAACCGTCCCCTGTGAGGCATACCGATAATAAACTCATCGGTGCCTAGTTCCGAGCCCTTTTCCATAACGGCATCAAGTGCAGGTATGAGTGCCTCCACACCCTCAAGCGAGAAACGTTTTTGACCGGGAAATTTCTTTTGAAGAAAATTTTCAAACAGAACCGCTCTTTCGAGCTTTCGCAAAATATACTTTTTCTCTTCTTCGGTGTAATCGGGCTTGTTGCGGGTTGTTTCTATTTTTTTTTGAAGCCAATTAACAATCTCAACATCACGGATAAAGAGATATTCAACACCAATGGAATTACAATAAGTCTCTTCCAAAAATGCTATTATGTCTTTCAATTTGGCAGGTCCGATTCCTATTTCGTTACCCGCTTGAAAAACACGTTCCAAATCGGATTTGGAAAGTCCGTAGTTTTCGATATCAAGAGTCGGTTTATATTCACGTCTTTTACGTACGGGATTTGTTTTTGTAAAAAGATGACCTCTTCTGCGATAATCGTTTATAAGATTAATAACCTTAAATTCATCGGCGGTTTCAAAACCTTTATTTTTTTTTACGGGATATTCTTTTAAAGCAAATTCAAACCCGTCGAAAAACTTCCTCCACTGTTCATCAACACTATCCGGATCCTTTTTATAAGATTCGTACAACTCTTCAACCAAACCAGGATCTATATTGTTCAAATAGTCCAAACTATCCATATATTTATATGTGTTATTTTGAAGGCAAATTTAACATTAATACTTTAACTATTTAAAATGATTTTAAATATTTGAAAATAACGACTATATTTTCATCCTTTTTGGTAAATATTTTTGATTGTACGTTCCCAACTATTATTTTAATGAAAAGAAAAATTTTAAATTATATTATCTCAATGTCAGGGATATTGTCATGGTTAGCCTTTAGTATGTGTATCTATGTAGGCAAACTCCTTGCCCTGCCAGTATTCGACAAGCTAACAATGACGTCTTTTTTAAACAATTGTAAATCAAACTGTAATAAGCGTGGCCGGATTGTCACGGTGAGTGATACGACCTTTGGGAGTATCGTATCGAACCGTGCGTGCGGCGGCTTCCACTGCCATGGTTCGACAAGCTCACCATGACTGCCTCTCCCGCCCTGATACAACGTCATTTATGATTGTTGAAATTTTTTTCTTCCCCCTCAATGTGACACTAACCTCATTTCTCTTACCTTACCCGTTAAACTACTCAAACCATATTTCATCGGCAAATATCCATGCTTTTCCGGGATAGCCTTTATGCCATTCTGGACATACCCCTCTGTTTTTCGCTTTTATGCGTATGTATCTCGCCTCTTTGTTAATATCCTTAAAAACAAAATCCTTTACTATTACCCCGCTTTCTTTAGGACTAATATTGTTTTTTATTTCCCCTAATTCAACAAAATGTTTCCCATCGTCTGAAATTTCCAAACTCACCCGTAAAGGCATAAAAATCCAAGAATTTTCATCTTGTAAAAATCCTATTCCCACCTTTGAGAACATTCTTTTCTTGCCAAAATCTATTACTGCTTCGAGGTCATTACCGTTGTAGCCTTGCCAGTTACCCGTTTTAAAATCATTGCCGCCTCTTATGGTATTTATCAAAGCATCATCACCCCCGGCGGTATATTGTGGATCATATTTTGTTAACAACTTGATTTTTACATCATCCGAAACCCTTACAAAACGGGCTGTTTCAACAAAACTCTCTTTTCCTTTCATAACGGCTTTCGCCTCAAAACCCGTTGTTTTATTTATAACCAAAGGTTTTTTATATTTTTTCCAATCACCACCATCCTTTTTATAAAATATTTCAACTCCGTCAAAAAGATCATCTAATTTGACGGTCAAAGTCGTTTTAAAAGTCTTGTTCCTTGCCTCAAAATACGGCACCGGAGTGATAAGATTTTCCGTAATTTTTTCAAAAGGTCTGTCGTTTTTATTTTTTCCGAAATTTTTATCAGGTACGGAAGCCATAACAAATTCAAAGTCAGAACCGTTCATTATCTCCTCATGTGTTATGTACGACCTTTTAACATTCTTTCCGTTTATTATAAAGTCCTTTATATAGCAATTATCTTTTGTTCTGTTTTTAACGGTTACGGTAAACCTTTTGCCGTTTTCCAAATTCACGGTTATTTTATCAAATAACGGCGACCCCAAAACATATTGATTGCTTCCGGGTGTTACCGAATAAAAACCCATTGCACTCATCACGTACCAAGCCGACATCTGTCCGCAATCTTCGTTTCCGGCAAGACCGCCGGGAGCATTTTTGTACATTTCATACATAATTTTATTCACCGTTTTTTGTGTTTTCCAGGCATCGCCCGAAAAGTTATACAGATAGGCGACATGATGACTGGGTTCGTTTCCATGGGCATATTGTCCTATAAGCCCAGTGATATCAGCCTGGTGTCTTCCGGTAACTTCAGGGGCAGTGGTAAACAGTTTGTCAAGTTTTGCCGAAAACTTTTCGTCACCACCCAACAAGTCTATCAAAGTATTCATATCCTGAGGCACAAAAAATGAATATTGCCATGCATTGGCTTCGGTGAAATTGAAATTTACCTGGCGCGGATCAAAAGGTTTTAAAAAACATCCGTTGGCCTTTGCCCTGAAAAATCCGGTTTTCTTATCAAAAAGATTTTTATAATACTGTCCTCTTTGAATAAAAGTGTTATAGACATCTTTTTCACCCATCATAGCAGCCATCTGCGCTATACACCAGTCATCGTAAGAGTATTCAAGCGTTTTCGATACAGATTCACTCTCTTTATCGGAAGGCACATATCCTTTTGCTTTGTAATATTTCAGTCCGAAACGGTCGGAGTTTGCAGTTTCTACCATGGCTTTCAAAGCTTCGCCGGCATCAAAATCACGTATTCCTTTGCGATAAGCATCCGCGATAACCGAAACCGAGTTGTATCCTATCATACACCATGTTTCGTTAGCAGCCAACTCCCAAACAGGCAGATGTTTGTCGTAATTATACATATCCAACATCGCTTTAATAAATTCGCCGTCACGTTTACGCTCAATAATTGTAAAAAGGGGATGCAAAGCCCTGAACGTATCCCAAATGGAAAAAACGGTGTACATCTTTCCGGCATGTATTTTATTATCATGACCACGGTACCGGTTATCGGCGTCCCAATAAATATTGGGAGCCATCATGGTATGATAAAGAGCGGTATAAAATATTGTCTTTTGGTCGTCGCTACCTCCTTCAATTTCTATTTTGGAAAGAGCGGTATTCCATATTTCGCCGGCTGATTTTTTCACTTTGTCGAAGTTCCAATCTTTTATCTCCGATTTTAAATTGTTTTCGGCACCTTTTACATCCACTGCCGAAATACCCGTTTTAACCGATATCTTTTCATCTGCGGCAGTCTTGTAATCGACAACAACTTTTATACTCCCGCCGTGTGCGGTATTACCTTCGATTTTTTTACCGTTGTGGTATATTACAGCATTTTTAAAAGGTTTTGAAAAAACAGAATAGAAATAAACATAATGATTTGCAGCCCAGCCTTTTGTTTTTCTGAACCCGGTAATCGTGCTGTCGTTAACTACTGTAATTTCCGCATCAAGTATCTTTTCCGTTGTTACGGCTTCTTTCAAATCGATTATGACATGTGAATTTTTCGATTCGGGGAAAGTGTAGCGTTGCATTCCGGCCCTTTCAGTTGCAGTCAGGTCCACTTCGATTCCGTAATCATCAAGGAATACGGAATAATATCCCGGCACGGCAATTTCATTTTTGTGTGAAAAACGTGATGCATAGCCTTTGTCGGGATTTGCATAGTTTCCCGGCTCTATCGAAACTTTTCCGGTAAACGGCATAAAACGAATATCCCCGTAATCACCTATTCCCGTTCCGCTGAGATGCGTATGGCTGAAACCTAATATCACGCTGTCGCCGAAATGATAGCCGGAGCAATGGTCCCAATTATCAATTTTTGTATCCGGACTTAACTGCACCATACCGAATGGCAACGTAGCTCCCGGAAATGTGTGTCCGTGTCCTCCGGTACCTATAAAAGGGTTTACATATTTTGAAAAATCATGCCGCTTTACGGTTCCCTTATAACCGAAAGATGTTAGCAATGCCGTGAATATTAATGAAATAAGGAAAACTTTTATTGTAATTTTCATAACCCGGTTTTTACTTTGCAAGATATATAAATTGTGAAAACGTTAAGTTGTGACGAAGTGAAGTTGATAGGAGGATTTTAGGATTTTTGTTATCCGGGCCTTGAACCTTTGAACAAACTATAAAATCAGTTATGAATATCGAAAGCCGAATGTCGATTTAAGATTGATTGATTAAATGTTTTTATGATTGGAAAATCGTGACGTTGTGACGTTCACACCTATGACTTTTAGACTTTAGATCTTCTGACCTTACGCCCGGGCTTGTCACGGTGAGTGATGCGAACTTTAGGAGCATCGTATCGAACCGTGCGTGCGGCGTCTTCCCCCGCCACTATTCGACAAGCTCATAGTGACACCTGCACAAAATTCTTGAAAAACGTCATTTACCGATTGTTGAAAATTTTTTCTTCCCCCTCATACTGACACCTCGCGCGCCGGGAAATACTATTAACGATTAACTGTTAACTTTTAAACTACTTTGAACAA
>WFZS01000207.1 GCA_015489465.1 Bacteroidales bacterium
CAAAAGAGCTTAATAATCCGGTACCTGAAAAACCTGTTTTCTTTATGAAACCCGACACCGCCCTTTTGTTAAAACACAACCCTTTCTTCTATCCCGATTTTTCAAAAAACATACATTACGAAACGGAGCTTGTGGTAAAAATTAACAGAAATGGTAAACATATCGATGAAAAGTTTGCACATAAATACTACAACGAAATAGGTATCGGCATCGATTTTACCGCACGTGATTTGCAAGCCGAAGCAAAAAAGAAAGGTCTGCCCTGGGAGATTGCCAAAGCATTTGATCAGTCGGCGCCGGTAGGAAAATTTCTTCCGATAGATAAATTTGACAATATCAATAACATTAATTTTTCTTTAAAAATTAACGGTGAGTTACGGCAAAAAGGGAACTCCGGAAACATGATTTTTTCGGTTGACAAAATAATTGCTTATGTATCACAATTCATAACTTTAAGAACCGGTGATTTGATATTTACCGGAACTCCCGAAGGCGTCGGCCCGACAAAAATCGATGACCATTTTGAAGCCTTTATCGAAAACGAAAAACTATTGGAATTTAATGTTAAATAACAACCATATGAAACGGTTTCTCATTGCTATTATTTTTTCGGTTTTAAACATAACGGTTTTACAAGCCCAAAGTTTACCGGAAATATGGTCAACAGATAAAATTTTCGATATTCCCGAGTCGGTTTATTATTATGCCGGTGGTGATTTTCTTTTTGTATCGAATATTGGAGGTAACCCAACGGCAAAAGACTCTAACGGATTTATATCAATACTTGGCACGGACGGGAAGTTGATAAATTTAAAATTTGCCGAAGGACTTAACGCGCCAAAGGGTATTACGGTTTATAATAACAACCTTTACGTTACCGACATTGATAATGTAACCGTTATCGATTTGAAAACCGGCAGGATTAAAAATAAAATTCCTTGCCCCGACGCATCGTTCCTTAACGACATAACAAATGATGATAAGGGTAACCTATACGTTTCCGATACGCAAAAAGATATTATATATAAAATCACCGGTACCAAAGCGGAAAAATGGATTTACGACAATAATCTTCTAAAAGCGCCTAACGGTATGGTATTTTTAAAAGGAAAAATTTTTGTCGGAACCGTCAACGGAATAGCTGAATTTGATACCGGAAATAAAAATTTCAAAATAATAATTCAACATGAAGGGATGATTGACGGTTTAATACCACTTAATGAAGGTTCGTTTATCGTTTCCGATTGGAAAGGCAAAACCGAACTTCTGAGAAATTCAAAAGAAACGGTTCTTTTAAACACTACTTCAGAAGGAATAAATGCCGCCGATTTGGGCTTTATTCCTGAAAAAAACATGTTATTAATACCAACGTTTTCCGATGACCGGGTAATTGCATATATCATCAAATTCCCGTAGAAAACAATAAAGTTTTAATACCTTTGCAAACCCACAAATATTTTTGGTCAGATGATAGACAGTAATCAAATAGAGCAATGGAACAGGCGATTTGAAAACAGTGAGCCGGAAGAACTTCTTAAATTTTTCTTAAAAGAATTCAAAGGGAAGATAGCCTTGTCGTCAAGTATGAGCATAGAGGATCAGGTATTAACCGAAATGGTTATCAACATTGAACCCGAAACAAGAATATTTACTCTTGACACAGGCAGATTGTTTCCGGAAACTTATGATTTAATCGACAGAACATCAAAAAAATATAAAAAGAATATAGAAGTATATTTCCCCGAATCGAATGATGTTGAAAAAATGGTGAGGGAAAAAGGGATGAACCTTTTTTATTCAAGTATTGAAAACAGAAAATATTGTTGTGATATTCGCAAGCTGAGGCCTCTTGCAAGAGCGATGAAAAGTTTGGATGTTTGGATTACGGGGTTACGCAGGGAACAGTCTGTTACACGTGTTGACATGAAAACCGTGGAATGGGATGAAAACAATAATCTGCTCAAACTTAATCCCCTGATTAACTGGACGGAAGACAGGGTTTGGGAAAGAATAAAAGAGAGAAATATTCCGTATAATCCATTGCACAAAAAAGGTTACGTAAGCATTGGTTGTCAACCTTGCACGAGAGCCATATTGCCCGGAGAAGATCCGAGAGCGGGAAGATGGTGGTGGGAAAATCCCGAAACTCGCGAATGCGGATTACACAAAAGGTAAAATAATGAATACTGCCAATAAAAAAGCTGCCCCGAATTATATTTCTGAGCAGCTTTTTTAATATCCTGACAAATGAAATTTAATTACTCTTCAACAACTATCTCGTAAGTTAATTCCGAGCTTTTCCTTAGCATTTCGCTCACACCGCAATAACGATCCTGTGACAATGTAACAGCTTTTTCAAGTTTTTCCATCGGAAGGTCTTTTCCTCTGAAAATATAGCGGATGTGGATTTTGTGGAAATATTTGGGATGTTCGTCGGTTAACTCACCCGAAACTTCCACATTAAAATAATCGGGTTTTACTCTCATTTTAGTAAGGATGGAAATAACATCCATACCCGTACAACCGCCTAAGGATACCAATGTTAAAGGTTTTGGACGCGGACCTCTGTTTTTACCGCCCACTCTGGGTTCGGCATCCAACATTATTTTAAAATCGTTTACTTCCGCTTCAAAAGCCATTTCGCCGGCCCATTCTACTTTTACTACTTCTGCCATAATTAACTTGTTTTTTGTAATTTGAAAAGCAAAAGTAAATAAAATATTCAAATGTTTTTATGTGAATGAATTTGATAAACAATAACATTCAGCACATCATTTTGAGTAACTTTGCATATAACCTAAAACCGTGAAGTCATGAAAATATTACCCGTTGAAAAAATAAGAGAAGCCGATGCTTACACCATAAAAAACGAACCGGTATCGTCTGTTGATTTGATGGAGAGAGCTGCAGGAAAAATTTTCAAATGGATGAAAAAAAGAATAAAAAAAGACCGGAATATTTATGTTTTTTCAGGTCCCGGTAATAACGGTGGCGACGGATTGGTGGTGGCCAGAAAACTTTCCAAAAGTAACTATAACGTAAAAGTTTACATTGTCAAATTCAGTGATAAAACCTCCGACGATTTTAAAATAAATTTGGAAAGATTAAAAAAAGAAACGCAGGTTACGGTAGAAGAAATTTCAAATGAAAACAATATTTTTCCGGATATAAATGCGGGGGACATTATTCTTGACGCTATTTTCGGTTCGGGCTTAACGAGAGCCGTTAAGGGTATTGCCGGCGAAGTTATTGATAAAATAAACGCTTCAAGCGCTGTTAAAATTGCCGTTGACACTCCTTCGGGACTTTTTGCCGACAAACCGTCGCTGATTGATGGCAATCACATTGTACATGCCGATTACACTTTGAGTTTCCAGTTTCCCAAACTTGCATTTTTTATGCCGGAAAACGACAGGTTTACAGGTGATTGGCATATTTTGGATATAGGACTTCATCCTGATTACATTAATTCGGTCCAAACCGAAAACTTTTTCACGTTAAAAGAGGACGTTAAACCCATACTTAAAAAACGCCCCAAATTTTCGCATAAAGGAACATACGGTCACGCTTTATTAATTGCGGGAAGTTACGGAAAAATGGGTGCTGCCGTTTTGGCTGCTCACGGCTGTTTGCGTTCGGGAGCGGGTTTACTGCATGTTCACCTGCCTAAATCGGGTTATACAATAATGCAAACCGCTTTACCGGAGGCAATGATAAGCCTTGACAGATATGAAAATTATTTCTCACAAATCCCCGATCTTTCACAATATAACGCAATAGGTATAGGTCCGGGTTTAGGTAAAGAACACCAATCGCAAATGGCTTTGAAAATTCTTATACAGGAATTTAAAAACCCGGTGGTTTTTGATGCCGACGCTTTGAATATACTTTCGGAAAATCCGACATGGTTGCAATTTTTGCCTCCCGGAAGTATTTTAACTCCTCACCCGAAAGAGTTCGAGCGATTAGCGGGCAAATGGGGAAACGGTTTTGAAAGGTTGGAGATGCAACGCAATTTTTCCAAAAAATATAATGTTTACGTAGTTTTAAAAGGAGCTTACACTTCCGTTTGCACACCCGACGGGAAATGTTATTTTAACTCAACAGGAAATCCTGGTATGGCTACAGCCGGTAGCGGAGATGTTTTAACAGGCATAATCACGGGACTTCTTGCACAAAGATATTCACCGGGTCAAGCTGCGGTTTTGGGAGTGTTTTTACACGGACTTGCAGGAGATTTTGCAGCAGATAAAAAAGGTTTTGAAGCTATGATAGCGGGTGACATGGTCAATAATTTGGGTAAAGCATTCAAAAAACTTTATTAGTCAGCAAAATAAGATTATTGAAAAGATTGCATTTCGTACAAACGGCGGTAAACTCCTTTTAACTTCAACAACTCGTCGTGGGTTCCTCTTTCAACGATTTCTCCTTTTACCAAAACCACTATTTCATCGGCATGCTGAATAGTGGATAACCTGTGGGCAATTACCACGGTCGTTCTGTCTTTCATAACTTTGGTTAAGGCCTCCTGAACAAGTTTTTCCGATTCGGTATCGAGTGCAGATGTTGCCTCATCGAGAATAAGAATGGGAGGATTTGCCAAAACGGCTCTTGCAATGCTGATGCGTTGTCTTTGTCCGCCAGAAAGTTTTGTTCCCATGTCGCCGATATTGGTAAAATATCCGTTTTCCATTTTCATTATAAAGTCGTGGGCATTGGCAACCTTGGCTGCCTCAATAACCTGCTCCAAAGTAACGTCGGGTTTACCGAAAGCTATATTACCGAAAACGGTGTCGTTAAAAAGGATACTTTCCTGCGAAACTATTCCCATAAGTCCCCTCAAGTCACTAATCTTAACGTCTTTTATATTGAGGCCGTCAATAAGAATTTCACCCTTTGTAACATCGTAAAACCGCGGTAAAAGATCCACCATTGTGGACTTTCCGCCTCCCGACTCCCCTACAAGAGCTATTATCTTTCCTTTGGGGATTTTTTGATTTATATTTTTCAATATGTCATCATTCTCATACCTGAAAAATACATTTTTGTATTCAATCTCTTTTTTGAATTCTTTTACCGGTTTGGCATCGGGTTTTTCTTCTATTTTTTCATCGGCATCAAGTATTTCAAAAATTCTTTCGGCGGATGCTATACCCTTTTGAATGTTAAAAAAACTTTGTGAAAACGATTTTGCAGGTGGTATTATCTGTGAAAAAGCAACAATGTAAGTGATAAAATCCGCTGCTTGAATCGTGGGAGGCGAAGCAAGCACCATCCTTCCGCCAAACCACAACACTACAACAATAACAAAAGAAGACAAAAACTCACTGACAGGTGAAGCCGAATCACGTCTGCGGTAAACTTTAAGCAGCACTTTAGCATAGCTGTTATTTTGTTTTTCAAACTTTTTCTTTGAATAATCGATTGCGTTAAAAGCCTTGATAATCCTGAGTCCGGTAATCGTTTCCTCAATTATGGAAAGGATTAGACCGAAACGTTCTTGCGATACTTTCGAGTTACGTTTGAGGCTTTTCCCAATCTTTCCTATGATAAACCCGGTTACCGGCAATACCATAAGAACAAACATTGTCAGCTGCCAGCTTAAACTTATCATAAAAATAAGATATGCAATAATCGTTATGGGATCCCTGACAATCATTTCGATATATTGCATTATTGAAAACTCAACTTCCTGAACATCCGTTGTTAAACGGGATATAATATCACCTTTTTTATGCTTTGTATAAAATGAAATGGGAAGGATAACTAATTTAGCATAAACGTCATTACGTATATCTTTTATGGCACCCACTCTTATCCCGTCCATAAAATACATTGCCATAAAACGTGAAAAGTTCCTTAGAAA
Organism: Bacteroidales bacterium; assembly: GCA_015489465.1. GTDB lineage: Bacteria > Bacteroidota > Bacteroidia > Bacteroidales > F082 > B16-G9. The sequence goes on from WFZS01000207.1 coordinate 5,867, forward strand.
AAATGAAGTCAGTATGGTAACACAAATAAATATTAAGGCATCTACCTTACCTTTCGTAATTATGATGTGACTAATGTAATAGTTTAAAAAATCCAGAAATCCTTGCACTGACAAATGAAAATCGGGTTTTACCGTTACAAGCTCGTTGACACCGAACAACAAGTTAAGGAAAGGTATCAGCAGTGCAAAATTAAGTACCGAAAATATTATGGTTAAAATATTAAAAAATATGTTTAACCCGGCATATCCGGTGTAAGGTTTAACATAAGCAAGAACTCTGTAAAACTTTTTCATATCTCAATTGCCTGAATGGTGTGTTTTTATAACGGATTTATTCCGGTATAATTATGCGGAGTAATGGCTTTTAGTTCATCTTTTATTTTTTCCGGGATATCCAAAGTGTTTATAAACCTGTGAATACTTTCTTTTGTAATTTTTTCGTTGGTCCTTGTCAATTCTTTAAGAGCTTCATACGGATTGGGATATTTCTCTCTCCTTAAAATCGTTTGAATAGCCTCGGCAACCACAGCCCAGTTGTTTTCCAAATCCCGTTTCAGTTTTTCCTCATTCAATATCAATTTATCAAGACCTTTCAATAACGATTTTATTGCTATCAACATATATCCCAAAGGTACTCCCACATTGCGTGTTACGGTTGAATCTGTCAAATCCCTTTGCAAGCGTGATACGGGTAATTTGTCCGAAAGAAAATGAAGAAACGAATTTGCCATCCCCAAATTACCCTCGGCATTTTCAAAATCGATAGGGTTCACTTTATGGGGCATGGCAGAAGAACCCACCTCTCCTTTTTTTATCTTTTGTTTAAAATAATCCATTGAAACATACAACCAGATATCGCGGCTTAAATCAATCAATATTGTATTTATCCTTGCCAATGTATTAAAATAAGCCGCCATCATATCGTAATGTTCTATTTGAGTGGTTGTTTGTTGTCTTGCTATCTCCAGTTTTTCATTTAGAAATTTGTTTGCAAATTCAACCCAGTCTATTTCGGGATAAGCAACAAAATGGGCATTCATATTTCCTGTGGCGCCTCCGAATTTTCCGGAAAAAGGAGTTACTTCAAAAAACTCAAACTGATTTTCCAACCTCTCTACAAAAACATAGATTTCTTTTCCCAACCTTGTGGGTGAAGCGGGCTGGCCGTGTGTTCGTGCCAACAAAGGGATATCTTTCCACTCGACGGCAAGCTCTTCCAATTTATTACGAAGCTTTTCAAGCAAAGGAAAAAGAACCTCATCGTGAGCATCTTTTATGGAAACTGGAACAGCCGTATTGTTTATATCCTGCGATGTCAACCCGAAATGTATAAACTCTTTATACTCTTCAAGTCCGAGTTTATCAAATCTCCTTTTTATAAAATACTCAACAGCTTTTACATCATGATTGGTAACTTTTTCTATTTCCTTTATTTCCTCTGCATCTTTAACCGAAAAATTCCGGTAAATCGCTCTGAGTTCGCCGGATAAATTCAAGTCGAAATTTTCAAGTCCTTTAACAGGCACTTCGGCAAGAGCGATAAAATACTCAATTTCAACAAAAACCCGGTATTTAAACAATGCATATTCCGAAAAATAAGCTGAAAGCTCGGATGTTTTATTGTGATATCTTCCGTCAACCGGACTAACGGCTGTAAGGGGTGATAGTTTCATATTCTAAAAATTATTTTACCAGATTTTTAATTTTTTAATCAACAAATGTTTCTTTAATTATCGACTTCAATTCTTTTATTTCGGGCCTGGACAAACTCCCTAAAACTTTTATTAACCTTTGTTTATCAATTGTCCTTATCTGATCCACTACAATCCATCCGGTTTTTCGGTTGTGCATAACCTTTATTCTGGTAGGATAATTTCTTGATGTAGTTGTCATTGGAGCTATGACTACCGTTCGTAAATATTTATTCATCTCATCGGGTGAAATTACAACGCAAGACCTGGTCTTTTTAATTTCACTGCCAATAGTAGGGTCAAAATTAACAAGCACAATCTGATACTGCTTTATTTCCATTCTTCAAAATTTTCATTTTCAAACACGTCGTCAAATAAAAGTTGATCATCTCCCCTTTCATTCATTTCCTTAAATGCTTGTTCCCATCCTTTCCTTGGTGTGGATACAGGTTTAATAACAATATAATCTTTTTCAAGAATAAGTTCAACCTTATCTTTTATATTATATTTCTCAATAAGTGTTTTGGATAACCTAAACCCTTTTGAATTTCCTATTTTTATTACCGGTAACTCCATAATGTCAAAAACCTGTTTGTAATTACAAAGTTAATACGTTTTTCTTTCCGGCAAGGTATTATTTAAATATAATTTGTAATAATATCATAATTACTTTCTAGCTATATACAAAAGTTCATTCTCCGGCAACCTCATCCTTTCAATATCTTCTTTCGAAAATTTATGCACGTAATCAATACTGTCAACCGTAAATCCCGATTTTTCAAGACGTTTAGGATAGTCAAGACCGTGCATCCTCACGTGATCGTATTGTCCGAAATGTTTTTCCCTTTCTTTGGGATCCGTGATTGTTTTATCTTCGTACGTTTCCTTTAACTTATTGTTAACGGGAACCTGTAATATTGCAAAACCTCCGGGCTTTAAAACCCTGTAAATCTCTTTAGTTGCTTTAAACTCATCCTCCACATGCTCCAAAACATGATTACACATAACAAAATCGAAAGTATTGTCGTCAAAAGGTATCTCATGAATATCAAAATGATATTCAGCCAGTGGCGATTCCAAATCGGCAGTAACGTAATCGAGGGTTTTTATCGATTTAAACCTTTTGTAAAAAGGTTGCTCCGGTGCTATATGAAGCATTTTCATAGGTTTAGTAAAAAAATCGGTTTCATTTTTAAGATAAAGCCATACAAGCCTGTGTCTTTCAAGCGACAAACAGTTGGGACACAAACGGTTATCACTGTTTTTATCGGTATATCCGTAAGGCAGGAATTTTCTGAAATGCCCTTCACAAACCGGACAATAATATTTGTTTCCCTTATAAAAAATCGCTACCACCCAACTGAAAGCATAGCTAAACCTTATCAAATAAATTCGCGGAACTTTATTTATTAAAAACCTGATAAGTTTACGCATCAAAATATTGTTTATTCGTTTACCGGGCAAAAGTATTTAATTTAAACCGAAAACAGGATGTTTAAAAGCAAAGGTTATCAATAATTATTTGTTCATTTTTAAACAATTTATACAAAACCTGCTTTCCGGCTTTACTTTCAACAAGTTAACTTCAATATCCTTCCCGCACTTTTCACATATTCCGAAATTTCCGGAATCAATACGTTTTAAAACCGATGAAATTATTTCAAGTTCATTTTCCGCTTTTACAAGGCTTTCACGAAAAACAGCCTTATCATAAAAAGAATTTTCCCTGTTAATTTTATCTACGGCACAGTCAGGTGATTCTATTAAAGATAAATCTTTTAATTCTTTAATACGGCTCAACAACTTTTGCCGTTTTTCCTGCAAATAAATTATAAACGCCTCTTTTTCCTCTGAAGTCATTTGTCGGATTACTTGGTTTTATTATTACCGGATTTAACCTTTTTCAGAAACCTCATAAGACTTTTTCTTTCCTTTTCTTTATGAATTTTTATATAGGATTGCAAAAGTTCGTTTTGAATGGTAAATGTTGAAATATTAAGTTTATCCCAAACCGAATTTAGCCGTTCGTTCATACTCAAATTAAAGGTTTCTTTCTGTTTATCAAGTTTTTCAAGCAGACGATCAATTTCAGCAATAAGTTCTTTATCGATTGGATTCTGTTTTTCTTTCAGAGCCGAAACAAGAGAGTTATATTCATCAATTTCATTTTTAATGTTGTCAAAAGTTTTTCTCATAAAATCGAGAAGCTCGGTTTTAACGACAAAACCTACCAAAAGATAAAAATTGACATCCACAATATTCTCGTCATCAAAAATAAATTCCTTGTAATTATTGTATTTATCAATTGTGAACAGCTGAATTTTTTCGGGAAACCCTTTTAATAGTGAACTTATCAAATTTTCATTATCATCCAGCATACCGTCCAAATCCACTGTCACTTTCAAATTATCCTTTTCAAATATATTTTCCGTTTGGTTTTTATTTTCAAAATGTTCTTTAATAAGTGTCAGATTACTCAAAACACTTTCATAAAAACCTGAAGTTATTTGCGAAATATTGTCTATTACCACATGTCGCAAATTCAGTTTCAACGTTAGAAGAGAAAGATTTGCAAATGTCACCTTCGACATGATATTGCGGTTCCGTTTCCATACTTCAAAAAATCCGTCGATGTATTTCTCATTTTCTCTAACAACGCTTTTTTTAATTTTAACTTTTTTGAAATTACGTTTCAAAGAAAAAGGTGTTTCTATTAACATTGATGTTTTGTTCATCAACCTTATAATCTCACCCAAAACAACATTTCTAATTATATTTTTGTTATTTCGAGTCTGTTCCTCCAACTCATTTAGTATCTGATTAAAAGATTCCTCTTTTTGCCCTAAAACTTCAAAAGCTTTTTCTTTTTCAAGTGACGACTGGTATTTTCCCGGTTGATAATCTTCAATTAGCACAATAAGCCTGTTAAGTTTTTGTTCCATCAAAAAATTCCTGTATTCCAATTCCTTTAACATCTCAAGCCATGCACCTGATAACCCGTTTATTATCAAGTTTTCCTTTACCTTTTTTATATTAACTTTAAAAACCCTTCTCTTTTTAAGAATTTTAGCC
>WFZS01000208.1 GCA_015489465.1 Bacteroidales bacterium
GTGTATCAATTAGATAAAAGAGTGGGCGGATTGTCACGGTGAGCAGCCTGCCGAATGGCAGGTAAGTCGAACCGTGTGTGCGGTGGCTTCCCCTGCCATAGTTCGACAGGCTCACTATGACTGCCTCTTCCACTTTGATACAACGTCATTAAAGATTGTTGAAAATTTATTTTCTTCTCTCTCAGCGTGACAATTTATATCACTACATTTTATCATGTGATTTATAACCGTAAAAAACCATATAATTAGTAATTTAAGAAAAAACAAAAACAATGAACATAGATTTTAACAAAGGTGACGGACTTGTTCCGGTGATAATTCAAGACAACAACACATTACAGGTTTTAATGCTCGGTTATATGAACCGCGAGGCTTATGAAAAAACCAAAAAAGAAGGAAAAGTAACCTTTTTCAGCAGAAGCAGGCAAAAGCTGTGGACAAAAGGGGAAACATCGGGCAACTACCTTTATGTTAAGGATATTCAAATAGATTGCGACAGCGACACTATCTTGATTAAAGCCGATCCAACAGGTTCCACTTGCCACACCGGTTCAACATCATGCTTTAAAGAGGAAACGGCTAAAGGTTTCATTTACGAATTGGATGAAGTCATCGACCAACGTATCAATGATGACGACCCCAAATCTTACACCAATAAACTTTTTAAAAAGGGCATCAACAAAGTAGCCCAAAAGGTTGGTGAAGAAGCCGTAGAAGTTATTATTGAAGCAAAAGACAACAACGACGACCTTTTCAAAAACGAAGCCGCCGACCTGATGTACCATTTCCTGATACTTTTGAAAGCCAAAGGTTTTAAATTCAAAGATATTGAAGAGGTACTGAAAGGGAGGCATAAGTAAAGCCTATAATATCATTAAAATCAAAAAACACAAAATATCTACCTTTGCAACTTCTTTAACGGCAGTAACTTCATCATTATGAATAATACTATTAAAGTAATTAAAATCGGCGGTAATATTATTAACGACAATACCGCCCTTGAAAATTTTTTAAAGGATTTTTCGGTAATCCATGGACATAAAATCCTTGTGCACGGAGGAGGTGCGGTTGCCAATTCCATCATGGAAAATATGGGAATAAAGCCTAAAATGATTAACGGCAGAAGGGTTACCGACAAAAAAACCATGGAAGTCATTTCGATGGTTTACGCCGGTTTAATCAACAAAAATATAGTATCGCTACTGCAAAAATACGATGTGAATGCAATAGGTCTCAGCGGTGCCGATGCCAATGTGATAACTGCCGAAAAAAGAATTGTAACCGATGTTGATTACGGTCTTGCCGGTGATATAACCGTAGTGAACTCGGAAATAATAAAAGCTTTTATTAACCTGGGATTTGTCCCTGTGTTCAATTCAGTTGTCCACGATAGAAAAGGTCAACTTTTAAACACCAATGCCGACACCATAGCTGCAGAGGTTGCCTCTGCAATGGCGTCTTATTATAAGGTGGAGCTAATATATGTATTTGAAAAACCCGGTGTACTGTACGACCTTGAGAAAGAAACGGTAATACCCGAAATAGGCAAAGAATATTTCGAAGAGTTAAAAAACAACGGGATTATCAACAGCGGAATGCTCCCTAAACTTAATAACTGTTTTCAAGCATTGGACAAAGGTGTGAAAAGTGTCCGAATAACAGGGAAAGATAATTTTAACACAAATGCAGGAACCAAAATCATAAATTAATGCACAAGGAGATTGAACTATTAAAAAAACTTATAGCCACTCCTTCTTTTTCAGGAGAGGAAGATAAAACGGCCGGAATAATTGAAAATTTTCTTAAAGAAAACGGTGTTAAAGTTAACAGGACAGGAAATAACGTTTGGGCAAAAAACAGATTTTTTGACGACAACAAACCCTCCATTCTTTTAAACTCACACCACGATACCGTAAAACCCAATAAAGCATATACAATAGACCCTTTCAAACCATTTATAAAAGACGGAAAGCTTTACGGGTTGGGCAGTAACGATGCCGGAGGCAGCGTTGTTTCTTTACTATCCACCTTTGTGCATTTTTATAATGAAAAAGACCTGAAATACAATATCATCATCGCCATTACTGCAGAAGAAGAAAGTTCGGGACCAAACGGACTTAACAGCTTGATAAAAATTTTACCCGAAATAGATTTTGCCATTGTTGGTTAGCCCACCGGTATGGATCTCGCCATTGCCGAAAAAGGACTTTTGGTTTTGGATGTCGTTGCCAAAGGTGTCTCGGGGCATGCCGCTCACGAAAACACCGTTAATCCGATTTACATAGCCATGGAAGATATTAACTGGATCAAAAATTATAAATTCCCGAAAGTTTCCGAAACGCTTGGTAATGTAAAAATGAGTGTTACTCAGATAAATGCGGGCACACAGCATAATGTTGTACCGGCAGAATGTCATTTTGTGGTTGACATACGTGTTACCGATAAATATACAAACAAAGAAATCCTCGATTTTGTCAAAAGCAATCTTAAAAACGAAGTTAAAGAAAGGTCTTTAAGGCTTAATTCATCATCCATAGATAAAAATCATCCGATTGTCAGGGCGGGAATAAAATTGGGTAGAAAAACATACGGCTCCCCTACTCTGTCCGACCAGTCGGTTTTAAACTGTCAATCGCTAAAAATGGGTCCCGGAGAATCACCCCGTTCACATCAAGCTGACGAGTTTATTTACCTTTCCGAAATTGAAGAAGGAATTAAAATTTATAAAGATATACTGAAAGAGGTGTTGTATTAATGTGAAATTGTGACCACGTAACCTTCTGTGTAAATAGCTGATATTTAGTTATCTGAGCGACGTTCAAAGCAGTTCACGTTGGTTCAAAATTGTTTGAAATTGTTCGAAATTGTTTGAAGTTTGAGTAGCTGATTGATGTTTGGTTGATTGAATTATTGAGCGATTGTTTGATTGGATAACTAAGCGTTGGGGTGTAATGCCGGAAAAACGTTTAACGGTTAACTTCTTTTCAGACTTTTCCAATATTCTATTAAAAAACATTAAACGGATATAAAATCAGAATTAGGATACATATTTTTGCAAACCGAATTAAAAAAAACAAAAATGAAACTTTGGGATAAAGGATACACGGTAAATAACCTTGTTGACAAGTTCACGGTAGGAAACGACAGGGAACTTGATATAAAAATTGCCAAATATGATGTACTAGGTAATATCGCACAAGCCAAAATGCTGAACAAAACAGGGCTGATAACGGATAAGGAATTAGAGGACATCCTTTCGGTTTTAAACGACATCCTGAAAGAAATAGAATCGGATAATTTTATTATTGAAGAAAACTTTGAAGACATACACAGTAAAATAGAATATGAGCTAACTAAAAGAATAGGTGACGCCGGAAAAAAAATCCATACCGGCAGGTCAAGAAACGACCAGGTGCTTGTTGACTTGCACTTATATTTTAAAGATGAGATAATATCAATAAAAGAATTGACTAAAAGTTTGATTGAGAAATTACTGGAACTTGCGGAACAACATAAAGACATCCTTATTCCCGGTTACACCCATACCCAAATAGCCATGCCATCTTCTTTCGGTCTATGGTTCAGTGCTTATGCCGAAGCGTTGATAGATGACATCA
>WFZS01000209.1 GCA_015489465.1 Bacteroidales bacterium
CAAACATTTGAATTATGAGCAAAGATACACAATAGAATGTATGCTCAAAAGCGGACATAAAAAGAAAGATATAATTAAAGCTTTGGGAATTGCTGAATCCACGTTATATCGTGAGGTAAGTAAAAGATTAAAATCGCATTAATATTTTTTTAAATAATTGTAATTCTGGTTCCTCCGTTATCAACACCTAAAAGTGATGTCTCGGTAATTATGGCGTCTTTTCCGGTAGTTTCCACAAATTTAATTGCTGCTAATATTTTGGGAGCCATACTTCCTTCACCGAATTGGCCTTCTGCAAGGTATTTTTTGGCTTCGAAAATTGTCATTTTATCAATGGCTTTCTCTTGGGGAGTGTTGAAATTTATAAACACCTTGGGAATATCGGTTAAAATAAAAAGTTTATCGGCTCTGATTTGTGAAGCCAGCAAAGAAGAGGCTAAATCCTTGTCAATAACTGCATCTATACCTTGAAGTTTATTTTCTTCCACATAAAAACAAGGAATTCCTCCGCCACCAACGGCAATTACAATATGCTCTTCAAGGGCTATTTTTTCTATTGTTTTCCGGTTAAAAATAACCAATGGTGTCGGTGAAGCAACAACTTTTCGCCAGCCTCTTCCTCTCGGGTCTTCTTTATATAGTGCACCGGTTTTTTTTGCAAGTTCTTCGGCTTCTTCTTTAGTATAATATGGACCCACGGGCTTAGTGGGATTTTTAAAAGCGGGGTCGTCTTTATTTACAAGAACCTGAGTTATAATGGTAATTACATCCCTGTCCATATCATTCTTCATCAAAACATTACGAAGTTGCTGTTCAAGAACGTAACCGATAAAACCTTGTGAATAGGCAACATCTACATCCAAAGGCATCTCAGGCAAGCCGTAAAGCTTGTGACCTGCATTATTAGCGAGAATTATGTTACCTACTTGCGGTCCGTTTCCGTGAGTAATTACCAGGTTATAATCGTTTTTTATCAGTTTTAAAAGTTTTTTGCTCGCATTGAATGCGTTTTCTTCCTGCTCGTCAATTGTTCCTTTTTGACCGGCACGCAATAGAGCATTCCCTCCAAAAGCAACTACAGCTAACTTTTTCATATTATTTGTTTTTAATTATATTCATTATAAATACATACGAAAACAAAGCTATTATTTTTACTTTAATTACTTATTCACGTATTGAAAACTCAGTAATTTACGTATTGTTTGCCATAATGTATCGTTAAATCACCGGTGAAAATGAAATTCAGGAGTTTTGAAAATTGGTATCAAGATTAAACAGGAAATGGATAAATCTTAAAAATCGAACAACAATATTTTTATTTTTCAAAATCGGTTAATTCTCTATTTCGTGAATTGAAACGGATGTTTTATAAAGGTTTAATCGTTTACCTCCTTTATTCCAGATATAAACCTTTATTATATTTCCGTTAGACAAAACGGGAAGCTTCATACCCGATTTAAAAAGTATTTTTTTATTTAAGACATTATCCGGAACTTTTTTCAAAGAAAAAGCTTTATAAAAAATATCTTTTCCTTTGTTGTTTTTTACGTTAACAGTGAAAAAAGCCTTTTTTGCCGCATTGGTATCATTCTCTTGATAAACAGCCGAAAGTTTTATATATAATTTTTTCCCTGATAAATTTGTATCAGCTTGAATAGCTAACGAGGGGCTGAAAATGTTTTTTTTGTTCAGCGCAAAATATAATTTTCCCGAGCTGTCACGGTTTAGTTTTTTTAGGGGCGGGTTTTTCCATTTTTTGTTATTAAACGCGTTTTCCGATAAAAACAGAGGGGGCGAAAGTTTTCCATTATAATATTCCGGATCGGAGCCTATGGAATTTATATACTCATCGCTGCTTTTTAAAAAAACGTATTTGTATGCCTTGAAATCCATGCTGTCCACATGAATTATTTTTTTAAAATATTGGTACGACTGGAAAATGTTCAGAAATGCAAGAATTGCGACAAATCCATAAATAAATATTTTCTTTTTCTTATTTAAACGGTCAATCATTATAGCTATGACAACAGCGAATACGGAGTAATAATCCACCATGGGACGCATACCGAAACTGTCACCGAAAAACCAGTTCCACCATGATGAAAAAACATAAATCAAGACGGAGATAAAAATAACGAACGTATAAAATTGATATTTCGATATTTTATACAAGCTGATTAATGCAGGAAACAAAAGTAACATTGCAGGGGTATAAATAAACCAACCTTTTTGGAAACTGAAAAGAAACTTAACCGTTTCGGGATGAAAAAAATTGAAACCTTCGCCTTTATATCCGTAAACATATATATTACCGGTCTGGATAATATTGATTATTAATTGTGGAGAAACGGCAAGTATGAAAGGAACAAAAAATTTCAGAAAATTCTTACCCGATGTGAACAACAGTTTTATTTTTTTAATTAGTGTTGTCTTATCCCCGGCAATAAAAGGTATTGCAAACAAAATCAATATGTTAACCTGCCTTATTAAAAATATTAATCCTAACAAAAACCCTGTACTGATTAGATATTCTGTTTTATTTCCGGTAAAAAATTTTTTCGAATAATAAATAAACATGGAAATGGCGGCGAAAGAATAAACATGCGACATTGATGTATCAACGAACCCTTGATGAAAAAGATTGGTGGCCAGGACCAGAAAAAGTAGTGTAAAAGTTATTACATTATCATCGATATTGTAAAGTATCAATGTTTTTTTTAAAAAGTAGAGTCCTGTTAAAAGCCAAAAAAGTGCTGCCACTGCAACGGCATATTGATATGGTAGTGAAAAACCGTCGGCTTTGAATTTTGTATGTTTGGCTATTTGATGCGCAATACAGAAAAAAGGGGAGATCATAACAGCGGTACCAACCGGAAATTTATTGACGTAAACATTGTTGATTTCGTGAAAATTATGACCGATAAATCCGGGTCTGTCTTTAATTTCTTCTTCGTAAATATCTTTAAAATCAAAACTTTTGTTTATGCAAACATTCGGGAGATATACATAATGCCCCCGTCCGTCGCCAATGATAAATTTTGTCCTGTAAGCGGTTTCGGGCCAAATAAAATTAACCGTTACAAACAATAGCAATGTTACGGGAACGATAATGAAAACAAATCCGTTTTTATTGAAGTTCAAAAACATTTTAATAAATATAGCTTTTAGGTAGCTAAAATAGTTAATGTTAATTATTTTTGTATAAAAACCTAAAAACAGCAAAAATGAAAAATAAAAAACACGATCCTGCAACAGCCATTCAGGATTTGAAACAATTCGGGGAATTCGGGGGAGTGAATATTTCCATTACCGATTCCGCCACTTTTACATTTATGACGGAAGAGGAAATGATAAAAGCTTTTCACGGTGAAGCTCCGGGTTGTTTTCTCTATTCACGTCACTGGAACCCTACCAACAGATATCTTTCAGAAGCATTAGCTGCCATGGAAGGAACCGAACTTGCGTGGGTAACGAGTTCGGGGATGGCTGCAATAACAACAACATTGCTGCAATTATGTAACAGTGGTGACCATATTATCACCAGCGTAACAACATATGGAGGTACATTTGCATTTTTAAACAACTATCTTAAAAAATTTAACATCGACGTTACTTTCGTGAATATTGAAGACCACGAAAGCATTAAAAGAGCCATTCGCCCAAATACAAAAGTGTTATACACTGAAAGCATGACAAACCCTATGCTTCAGATTTCGGATATCCCGGCTTTGGCGGATATTGTGAAAGGAACAGGGGTTAAACTTGTTGTGGATAACACTTTTACACCGATGATTATTTCGCCGGCGAAACTCGGGGCTGACATAGTTGTTTATAGTATGACCAAATTTGTCAACGGTAAAAATGATCATGTGGCCGGGGCGATTTGTTCTACGGAAGAATTTATAAATGCTATAAGTGATGTAAATACCGGCACGGCAATGCTTTTGGGACCTGTCCTTGACCCGTTACGTTCCTCTTCCATTTTAAAAAATTTGGGAACATTGCATATAAGGATGCAAAAACACAGTGAAAACGCCATGTATTTGGCTGAAAGATTTAAAGAAACGGGGCTTAAATTCAAATATCCCGGTTTGCCCGAGCATCCTAATTACGAGCTATTCAATAGATTAAGGAATCCGGATTACGGTTACGGAGGTATGATTGCAATCGATGTAGAGACTGCTGAAAAAGCTGCTCCTTTTATGGAGTTGATGCAGGAAAGAGGGGTTGGTTATCATGCTGTCAGTCTGGGTTATTTTAAAACGTTATTCTCCAATTCCGGTAAGAGTACCTCATCGGAAGTTCCCGAAAACATTCAGCGTGAAATGGGATTGTCGCCGGGTTTGGTGAGGTTCTCCGTAGGTCTTGACCATGATATAGAAAGAACATGGCAGTTGATAAAATCCTGTTTGGTAGATTTAAAATTAATTTAATAACGAACTTTGCAAATAAAAAAACCGGTAAAGAAAAAATCCTTACCGGTTTTTATATGAATGAAATATTTTATTTGAGTTTCATGGAAACTCCTATATTGAATCCGTAGTTCGTACTGCCGATAAATTCGGCATTTACACCCCATTTGTCATTAAAATAATACCTTCCTCCTACTTGAACACCGAAATCCAAGTCAAAAGTTGAACCAACTAAGAATCCCATTCTGGCACCTGTATAAAAATCAATGTTGCTAGGAATACCCATCAAGTAATTCCAGTGATAATCACCTCTGAATATTAAGCCCATATTATACCAACCCCAATAAGGATACATATAAAATCCTGCAGTGCCGCCTACAGTTATATCTTTATGGACTGCATAGTCAAAAGTTACAGCTAATGGCATACCGTAACCGGTATAACCTGTAACAAAGTTTAATTGCATATCTCCCTTAGCTAATGGAGCGGTTCCGTGTTTTTGTTGAGCAAACAAACCCAAAGATGAAATTAGCATCAATGCAATAATTGTAATTTTTTTCATAATTGTTGAGTTTAGATTAATATTACAAATATAAATCATTCTTTAATTTAATTATCTATTTGGCATAGTTTATTGCTCTTGTTTCACGAATTACCGTTATTTTTATTTGACCGGGATAAGTCATTTCTTCCTGAATTTTCTTTGAAAGTTCATAAGAAATTCTGTCTGCATCTTTGTCAGATACTTTGTCTGCACCCACAATAACCCTTAATTCTCTACCGGCTTGTATTGCATAAGTTTTTATTACACCCGGATAAGTAAGAGCCATTTCTTCCAGTTTTTTAAGACGTTGAATATAAGCTTCAACAACTTCTCTTCTGGCACCCGGGCGTGCACCCGAAATAGCATCACAAACTTGAACGATAGGAGCTATCAATGTCTCCATTTCCACTTCGTCGTGGTGAGCACCGATAGCATTGCAAACGTCGGGTTTTTCCTTGTATTTTTCAGCCAGTTTCATACCCAAAATAGCGTGAGGCAGTTCAGCTTCATTTTCGGCAATCTTACCGATATCGTGTAAAAGTCCCGCGCGTTTTGCTTTTTTGGGGTTAAGTCCGAGTTCTGCAGCCATTGTTGCACTTAAATTGGCAACCTCAATTGAGTGTGCCAAAAGATTTTGCCCGTATGACGAACGGTATTTCATTCTACCTACCAACTTGATAAGTTCATGGTGCATATTATGTATTCCGAGGTCAATAACGGTTCTTTTACCCGTTTCCATTATCTCTTGCTCAATTTCTTTTTTTGTTTTGGCAACAACTTCTTCAATACGTGCAGGATGGATACGTCCGTCGGAAATTAGTTTTTGTAACGACAGACGTGCAATCTCCCTTCTTACCGGGTCGAATCCCGATAACAATATGGCATCCGGACTATCGTCTATTATAATTTCGATTCCGGTTAACGATTCCAGCGCCCTTATGTTTCTTCCTTCACGACCTATAATACGTCCTTTAATCTCGTCACTTTCTATGTTGAAAACCGTTACGGTATTTTCAATAGCGTGTTCTGCAGCGGTTCGCTGTATTGTTTCAATTACTATTTTCTTTGCGGTACGATCGGCTGTAAGCTTGGCTTCCTCAGTGATGTCTTTGATGTAAACCATTGCCTCAGCTTTGGCTTCTTCAATAAGTGACTCCATAAGCTCCTTTTTAGCTTCTCCGGCCGAAAGATTACTTATATTTTCAAGTTTTTTAACTTGTTCTTTATGCATATTGTCGAGTTCTTCCTTTTTCTTTTCTAAAAAGTCGAACTGAGCGGCAATTTGTTTTTTGTCGTTTTCTATTTCCCTTTGCTTTTTCTGAATTTCTTCATTTTTTTGGGCAAGTTGAATTTCCCGTTGCCGCAATTTGTTTTCCGTTTTTTGTATGGTACTGTTACGTTCGTTTATTAATTTTTCGTGCTCGGTTTTAAGTTGTAAAAATTTCTCTTTAGCTTGAAGGATTTTCTCCTTTTTCATTACCTCGGCTTTTTCTTTGGCTTCGTCGAGAACATTTTTAGCTTTTTTCAGTACCTTTTTTTTCATTATAGTAGAAGCCAACAAAGCTCCAAGTGCTGATGATATCAGCGCTATGATAATGTAAATTAACAGTTCGTTCATAATTTTTCTTTTTAATCGCCACAAACACTCTGAATACAAAAAGCCCGCAAAATCCGGGTTTAGCAAACCCCTTATAAACATGGTTAGGGATGCCGGAATTTTCGGAAGTCCAGTGTCCGTCACCAAAGTGACGAATCCCCTATAGGTAAACAGGCCTTTCCTAGAATTCTACTAAGCTTGTCCCTAAATTTTGTAGTGTTGAGTTTGCAAACATTGAATAATGCGGGCAAAATTTTAATGTCCTATTTCAATGAACTCTGTTAAAGTTTTTCAAGGTGTTTTCCAACAAATCATCCAGCTCTTCCAATTTTTTTGTCAGATCCTTTTCTCTGAATTCTTTTTCATTTAGAACCCGTTGTGCTTTAACGGTACTTTCAAGTGCCGTCATTATGTACAGGTCCTGCAAGTCTTTATAACTAAACGTTTTGGAGTGTTTTCTAATGGTATTATTAACAATCTCGGCAGATTTCCTTACCAAACCTTCCTGACTTCTTTTTACTGTCATTTTATACGGCCTTTCGGCTATCTTAACAGTTATTTTTATTTTATCGGTTTCTGCCATATTAATCACTCAAAACGTTAATGCACTTGTCTATTTCCTCAATTAACTCTTTCAATTTTTCTTTGCCCTCCTCAACACCAACGTTGTATTCAAGCGTGTTCGCAAGCGAAAGTTTAACAATTTTATTCTCTGCTTTTTTTAAACTTTCCGTTAGTTCTTTAACCAATTCACTTAAAGAAAAAACATCTTGCTTAAGCTTGTCGTTTTCACGTTGCAACTCCGAATTTAATTGTATCAACCTCCGTATTTTGTATTCTATCCCGGAAATTAATACTTCTTCTTTCGTCATTGCTGTGAAACTTTAGGCAAAAATACTCAAATTACATACCATATGCAACAATAAATTAAATTAACTTTGATATCCGATGCATGAATTTGGTTTGTAAGTCGTTATGAAAGAATTATTTATTTATTTTTTATGGGAGAACTTTCTATATTCAACTCCTTTAAAAACCGTTGAAGGTGATGATGTTTCGGTATTAAATGCGGGGGAAAGAAATAATGATAGTGGTCCGGATTATCTGTTTTCCAAGATTAAAATAGGAAATACGGAGTGGGTTGGTAATGTTGAAATGCATATAAAATCTTCAATGTGGTATCTGCACGGTCATGATAGGGACAAAGCTTACGATAATGTTATTTTGCATGTTGTTTATGAATATGACGGTAAAACGTTAAATTCCAACGGTGTTGAGGTTCCCGTTGTTGAAATGAAAGGGAAGTTCGACGAAAAATATTATATGAACTTCAAGTTATTAATTGAATCTAAAAAAACCGTTTCGTGTGAAAAACAGTTGTCAAGTATTCCCGAAATCGATAAATTTTTTTGGTTGGAAAGACTTGTGACGGACAGACTGGAGGAAAAGTTTAAAACCATACAATCGGATTCGGAAAATTATAAAACGGGTTTCGGTGAAATTTTTTACAGGAAATTGGCGGGTAGTTTCGGGCTTAAAACAAATAAAGATGCTTTTGAAAGTCTTGCATTGTCTTTACCGTTAAAGATTCTGCAAAAACATGGTGATAACAGACTTCAGGTAGAGGCTTTGCTTTTCGGTAATGCCGGTTTTTTGAACGGTGATTTGGATGACACCTATTATAAAACCCTCAGAAAAGAGTATGAATTTTTATCTGTAAAATACAATTTGAAAAGTTTAAATCCGGTTGTTTGGCGTTTTATGCGGATGCGACCCAATAACTTTCCAACCGTACGTTTATCGCAGTTTGCCGGATTGGTAGTTAAATTACACGGCGATTTTGTTAAACTTGTTTCTTTGAAACATTTAAGTGATTTGTACACGATTTTGGATGTGGAAACTTCCGAATATTGGAAAACACATTACAAGTTCGGTAAAGTTTCATCATATTCATCAAAAAGATTAGGTAAACATTCCGTAAATTCCGTGATAATTAATTCCGTTATTCCTTTTACTTTTTTTTACGGTAAAATTTACGGAGTTAACGAATATGTTTATAAGGCTCTTGATTGGCTTGAAAATATTCCCCCGGAAGATAATAAAATTGTCAGATTATATAAGGAAGCGGGGTTTCCGGTGAAAAATGCCATGCATACACAAGCGATGTTGGTTTTGAAAAATTCATATTGCGATAAAAAACGCTGTGTTGACTGCGCAATAGGACGAAAAGTAATGGCTCTTTAACAAAACGGATTTTTTATGCCTTCCAAATACTTTTACTTTTGTATTTTCGTTTTTTAAAGGTAATTCTTTTTACGGTTTTATGAAGTATTTAATACCATACATATTTTTTATATTTTTTACCGTTTCATATACTTTTTCACAAGGTTTAAAGCCCGTACGTTTGGAAATTCCCGGAACTTTGGAAGGAGATATTTATAAAGTTGTTCCCGTGGGTAAAACGGGTGTTATTGTTTTTTATGAAAGTTCCGTAAAAGAGCAAAATAAAAGGGAGTGGTATTTTGCTTTACTCGATACCAAATTAAAACAAAAATGGTTGAAAAAGGTTAAAATCGAAGATTATTTAGTATTCGTAAAAAGTGCTCAGACGAAAAATAAGGTTTATTTTTTGTTTAGAAATGCAACAAAAACCGGTGAGGATTATGATATTTACAAGATTTTAATTTTGGATAAAAAATCGGGAGATTTTATGAATCTTTCGGGTTCCATACCTTTAAGAGCGAAAATATTTGACTTCAGAGTCATAGAAAATATGGGGTTTATTGCTTTGAATAAACAAGGGTTTACGGCAGATATGGCTTTTGTCGATCTTGTTACCGGAGAAATAACCCCTGTTCACCTTGATAAAGAAACGGGAGCTCTAATAGAATCGGTTCATGCCGATAGAATTAACAAGCGTTTGTATGTAGTTGTAAAATATTACAATAAGGTAACATATTTCAAAGATGTCATTTACGCATTTGATATTTACGGTAAAAAATTATTCGCAATGGAGTCCGAGTATCCTAATAATCTGAGATTGCCGCGAAATCATAAATTTGTTAAAATTTCCTCAAATGAGATTGATTTGGTCGGAACGTATGATTTGATAACAGGGAAAAGACCCGATTGGAAAGATGTTACCGCTGACGGCGACCGGGAAAAAATGACCGCAGGATTTTTTTATATGAGATTTTTAAACGGGAAACAGAAATCTTTAAACTTTTATGATTTCTTGAAGTTCGGGAATATTCACAATTCGTTTTCCGGAAATCAAATTAAAATAACTACAGGTACCGGCGATGATAAAAAAAGTGAAAGCAATAAAAAGGTAAATATTTATTATCAGGTTAACAACCCCAAGGTAACACCTTTCGGAGATGAATCGGTTTTTTCCGTTGAGCTTTACAAGCCTTATTACATAACCGAAACACGTATGGATTATGATTTTTACGGAAGGATGTATCCCTACACATATGAAGTTTTTGCTGGATATGAGTTTTATGATGTGATATTTGCAGGCTTTAACGAAGAAGGTAAAATGTTATGGAATAATGATTTTCCCGTCAGTGATATGCTAACCTATTCTCTCGAAGATCATATTGCTTTGGTACCCGACCCACCGCTATTGACTCTTGCTTATGTTACAAAAGGAAAACTTGTTTCGCAAACATTCGACAAGGGAAAAGATTTGACCGAAAGGGAAAAAGAAAAAATCCCGACAATGTTTAAAAGGGACAGGATTGTTGAGGATGAAAACAATAAAATAGTTCATTGGTATGATAATTTTTACCTTGTTTACGGCTATCAAAAAATAAGAAACCGCGCGCTAAAAGATAAATCATTACGAACGGTATTTTACATAAACAAAATTGCTTTTCAATAATTTTAAACCGAATTATGTTAGGACAAATATTTAGATATCTGAAATATAGAACCAAAGCGAAAAACAGGTACAAGATACACTCTCCTTTTGCTTACGGGTTTTTGAATAATGTGTTAAGAGAAAAAAAATATTATGACGACTTTAAAATTTTGGATAGTTTGACCCGTGAGTTGATGGAAAGCGACAAAATAATAGAAACGGTAGATTACGGAGCGGGCGGGAAAGGAAAGGAACCCGTAAAATACAAGACAACATTGGGAAAAGTGGCAAAACGGCGTTCGCATCCTTTAAAAAGGTTACATCTTTTATATAATTTAAGTGCTTACTTGAAACCTTCAACAATGCTTGAGTTGGGAACTGCTGTGGGTATCAGCTCTATGTATTTGAAAAAACCTGTTCCGGAAAGTAAAATGATTACCGTGGAAGGATGTCCGGTTCTTGCTTCCATTGCCCGTGAAAATTTTCGGAAAGCAGGGTTGAAAAACATTGATGTGATAGCCGGCAACTTTGATGAGGTGCTTGATGACGTGTTGCAAAAATTCGATAAGCTGGATTTTGTTTTTTTCGACGGAAATCATAAAAAAGAACCGACACTGGACTATTTTAATAAGTGTGTTGAAAAATCGCATCCCGGAACGGTCTTTCTTTTTGACGACATACATTGGTCGGGCGAAATGGAACAAGCATGGGAGAGGATAAAAGCGGACGAAAGAGTTAGCGTTACCATGGATATTTTTTGGTTTGGCTTTGTATTTTTCAGAAAAGGAATAGCAAAACAAGATTTTGTGGTTAAATACTGAAAATAATTTATACTTTCGAAAATCTAAATGAACTTGAATAATGGAAAAAAAAGAGATAATAGCCCTTGATGAAATTTGCCGTTATTATTACGTAGGTGGCGAAACCGTTAAAGCTCTGGATCACATATCGCTTTCGATATATAAAAATGAATTTGTCGCTATGATGGGACCTTCCGGTTCGGGAAAGTCAACACTGATGAATATTTTGGGATGTTTGGATACACCCACTTCCGGAAGATATTTCCTTAACGGTACAGATGTCAGTAAAATGAGCGATAATGCACTTGCCGATGTTAGAAACAGGGAGATAGGTTTTATATTCCAGACCTTTAATCTTTTACCTCGATACACGGCATTGGAAAATGTGATGTTGCCGTTGATTTATGCGGGTTATCCCAAAAATCGCAGATTGGAAATGGCTAAAAATGCTTTAAAACAAGTTCAGCTTGAAGAGAGGATGAATCACCGTCCCAACGAATTGTCGGGCGGGCAACGTCAGCGTGTTGCTATTGCAAGAGCATTGGTAAACAATCCGTCTATAGTTCTTGCTGACGAGCCTACCGGTAATCTTGATTCCAAAACATCCATCGAAATTATGGCTCTTTTGGAAGAGATTCATGAAAAAGGCAATACGATTATCTTGGTTACGCACGAACCTGATATAGCCATCCACGCCCGTCGTGTGGTAAAACTCAGAGACGGGAAAATAGAGAGTGACGAACCTAATGAAAAACCTCTTTCCGCAAAAAAAACGTTATCCGTTTAGAACATTTGCCTGGTTCCAAAAAGATCTTGATACTTGCTGGCATGTTCACCGTAAAGTTTTACATGGTCTCCCAACATTGTTATAGTGCTGTGCTCATTCATAACCTGCGAAAAGTAAATGTCAAATTCTTTGCCTTCTTCATCTTTAGCCAAAACATGTGCAAGATGAATATGCTTTGACGAAGATAAATTTCTGTGGCATACCGGGCAAAATAATGTTAATAATTCACCCGGCTTTACATTAATTGTTTCCGGAATTTCAACTGAATAATCACCCAGTTTGGGACTCAATTTTATTAAACCTCCGGAACCGTCTTTTGCTTTTGCAGATAAAACTATATTGTTACCGACAGTTAACTCGCTTTTGCATTTGGGACAGAAATATTTGTTTGCCATAATTTTACATTTTTAAAATTAGACAATGTTTTAAAGTATTAAAAAGGCCAGAAGTTATTATCGTTCCAAATATCTTGTTTTAAATCTTCATTTAATTGATGAAGAAGATGATGATGGGTTTTTTCCCAGTCTGCAAGCATTTGATACATTTCTTTTTCTTTGGGGTCGGTTGCTTCTTTTGCCCTTTCCGAATATACTTTTATCGCTCTGTTTTCGAAATCTATGGCTGCCGAAATTGCCGCAGCTTCAAAACTTGCCGCATCAATTTCTTTTTTTATCTGTTCGGTAAGAATCTCGGTAGCCGTACTGTCTTCTTCGGTATGGCTGTCAAAATCGGTAAATTGATTTTTTTCAACATAACTTTTAAATTGTTTTGTTAAAAAGTTGATGTGTTCATCTTCTTCTTCAGCCATCATTTCAAAGATTTTTTTAGCCGATTTACTTTCCGAGTTACGTGCCGCTTGCGTATAAAAAGCCTTTCCTCTTCTTTCCAATAAAATAGCTTCTTTTAAAATGTCTAATGTTTTGTCATTCATTTTCTTAGTTTTTAAAGTTTTTACAAAGTTAACCATCTTTTGCATTCGATAAAGATTATAAACTCTATATTTTCACGTTGTTTTAATAAATTTTCAGAAAAATTATCAATACTATTTTTGTTTTATCTTTGTTTAAAAAAAAGAAGGGTTATTGAGTTTAAAGGATGTGAAAAATAATCAGACGTCAAATCTTTACAAAGCGGGAATTTACCTTTTTACAGTATTTTTTATTGGCGTTGCAGGTTTTATAGTCATTGAAAATTATCCTGTAATAGATGCCGTATATATGACTGTTATTACAACCACAACTGTCGGTTTTGGTGAGGTAAGACCGTTATCCGAAGCGGGAAAGATATTTACCTCATTATTGATACTGTCAAGTTTGGGGGTAGTTACTTATTTTTTGTCACAGCTGACACAAAATCTTTTTCAATCCCAATTGGGGATGCTTTTTAAAGGGTATGCAAAAAAAACCAAATTAAAAAACATGGAAAATCACGTAATAGTTTGCGGTTACGGTAGAAACGGCAGACAGGTTGTAAAAGAGTTACGCACTTTTAACGAGCAAGTTGTTGTTATTGATCAGGATCATGATATTGTGTTGAATAACATAGGACAACCTGTAAGATTTATTGAAGGTGATGCAACATCAGACGAAATTTTGCTTAAAGCCGATATAAAAAAAGCGAAAGCTTTAATAACTTCGTTACCCAATGATGCCGATAATCTTTACGTTGTGCTTACTGCACGGTCGTTAAGTCCGCATTTGAATATTATTAGCCGTGCGTCCGACGAGAGTTCCGAAAGCAAATTAAGAATAGCAGGTGTTGACAGTGTGGTAATGCCCGAAAGGGTTGGTGGTGCTCATATGGCTACAATGGTTACGCAACCTGAGGTGGTGGAGTTTTTGGAACATTTGAATATTCATGATGAATCTTCCGTCATCCTGGAAGAGATTGTTTGTACGAAATTACCCGATTGGCTCAGGGGTAAACCTTTGAAAGAAGTTGAATTAAGAAAAAAAATAGGAGTAAATATTATCGGTCTGAAAAAAGCTACCGGAGAGTTTGTTATTAATCCGTCACCCGAAACAAGGTTGTTGGATAATTACAAACTTTTTGTTTTGGGAACTAAAGAGCAAATAGAAGCTTTAAATGCTTTGGTAAACGGAGTGGACCCCGACATTATAAATAAAATCGATTAATGATGAAGTATAAAGATTTTCCTTTACTGACAATTCCTGCAATACTTGAACGGTCTAAAGAATTATATGCAGACAGACCCTCTGTGGCATTTGTCGGCGATACCCCCATTTCATTTAAAGAGTTTTATAACAGGGTGATGTCCTTGGTTGCAATGCTTGAAAAAGCAGGTGTTAAAAAAGGAGACAAAGTAGCTGTTTTCAGTTCCAATATGCCAAATTGGGGTGTGGTATATTTTGCCATTGCTTATATGGGAGCGGTGGTTGTCCCTATTTTACCCGATTTTAATTCGGAAGAGGTTGAGAATATTCTTGACCATTCGGAAAGTAAAGCGATTTTTATTTCAAGATTGCTGGTAAAAAAAATAGAAAACCTCAACCTTGAAAAATTGAAAATCCGTTTTCATATAGAAGATTTCAGTGTTTGTAAAGGAGAAGAATACCCTTTTGATATATCGGCAAAGCCTAAAAAGAAATATGATATTAAAGAGGAAGACCTTTTGGCTATAATTTACACTTCCGGAACAACGGGTAAATCAAAGGGGGTGATGCTCTCTCATAAAAATATTTCTTTTACGGCGGTTGCAAGCCGAACTGTAGAGGATGTAACACCGGATGACAGGTTTTTATCCATTTTACCGTTATCTCATACATATGAACAGACCATAGGGTTTTTATTGCCGTTTCTTTCGGGAGCAAGTATTTATTACCTTAACAAAGTGCCTACGCCGGCTGTGCTTTTACCTGTTTTTAAACTTGTAAGGCCTACCATGATGCTGTCCGTACCATTGGTGATTGAAAAAATTTACCGTAATAAAATACTTCCGAATTTCAATAAGAACAAAACGGTGAAAATGCTTTACGGTATTCCTGTTTTCAGGAGGTTTTTCAACAGATTGGCCGGTAAAAAACTTATTGAAACTTTTGGCGGACATATTAAATTTTTCGGTATCGGAGGTGCAAAATTGGATAAGGTTGTGGAAGAGTTTTTGTGGGAAGCAAAATTTCCTTATGCCATAGGATACGGACTTACGGAAACATCACCGTTGATAGCGGGAGCTAATCCGAGAAAAATGAAACTGTATTCCACCGGCCCTGTACTCGAAGGTGTTAATGTAAAAATACACAATCCGAATCCATCAACCGGAGAAGGTGAAATTTGGGTAAAAGGCCCCAATGTGATGATCGGATATTACAAACAACCTGAGCTTACAAAAGAGGTGATTACAGGGGACGGGTGGTTTAAAACGGGTGATTTGGGATATCTTGACGAAGACGGTTATCTGTTTATAAGAGGCAGACTTAAAAATGTTATTATCGGTCCCAGTGGCGAAAATATTTACCCGGAAGATATAGAGTCGATTATAAATAGTTTCCCGGGTGTATTGGAATCGTTGGTAACGGAAGAGAAAGGAAAACTTGTTGCGATGGTTCATTTTAATACCGATGAGATTGAAGCAAAATATGCTCATATGAAATCCAAAGTTTCTGATTTTTCATTATTTGTTGAAGATAAATATGAAGAGTTGAGAAAAGAATTGAAAAATTATGTGAATTCAAAAGTTAACAGGTTTTCCAGAATTCATGATGTACTAATACATAAAGAGGAGTTCGTAAAAACCGCAACAAAAAAGATAAAACGTTATCTTTATTCAAATTCCGGTAATGGCAACAAACAAATGGCTTAACGGGTAAAAGCGTATTGAATGATGTTTGCCCCCATTTTCAGGGCTTCAAGGTGTTTTTCTTGTGTGTCATGATGAACTTCGGGGTCTTCCCACCCGTCACCCAAATCACATTCGTAGTCATAAAAAACCACAAGTTTTCCTTTGTAAAAAATACCGAATCCTTGCGCATCTTTACCGTCGTGTTCATGGATTTTGGGAAGTCCGTCGGGGAAATCATATTTTTGATGATAAATAGGATGATTAAAAGGTAATTCCACGAAATCGGAACCGGGAAAAACCTTTTTCATTTCCCTGCGTATATATTTGTCAAGACCGTAATTGTCCGAAATTTCGAGGAAACCTCCGGCAATGAGGTACTTTCTTAAATTTTCAACCTCTTCCCGGTTTAATATGATGTTTCCGTGTCCGGTAATATGAACGAAAGGATAATTGAATATTTCCTCGCTTCCAACCTCAACCGTAGCGATATCCTCGGAAATATCGGTACCTAAATTTTTATTACAAAACTTAACAAGGTTAGGTAAAGATGTGGGATTTGCATACCAATCGCCGCCGCCGTTATATTTCAATAATGCTATCTGCAGATTCTGTGAATACAACATTGTTGAAAATAAAAGCAATAATATGAACGGTATTTTTTTCATCAGCAACTTCCGTATTATCCTTTTTGTTTAATAAATTCATAAAGTCCCTCACTTGCGTCTTCCAAAAGGTCGAGTACCAGTTCAAAGCCTTCGGATCCTCCGTAATAAGGGTCGGGAACAAAGTTATAATTAAATTTCTTGGAGAAATCGGTCATCATATAAAGTTTTTTGATGTCCTCTTTATTTCTGGCCATATTTTCAAGATCTCTGTAATTATCCCTGTCCATAGCAACTATATAATCAAAGTCATCCCAGTCTTTTTCAGGGTTAAAAGGCCTTGAAACGGAAGTTAAGTTATATCCTCTTTTTATTGCATGTGATTGCATTCTTTCATCGGCAGGTTCCCCCTCATGATAATCGGAGGTGCCAGCAGAATCGATAAAAAAATCTTTACTTTCTCCTTTTTTGTTTACCAAACCTTTAAAAACCGCTTCCGCACTTGGCGACCGGCAAATATTACCCAAGCATACAAACAAAACCCTCTTCTTCATAAATTTATTTTGATTTTAAAAGGATGCCAAAGGTAAAAACATTTTCTTTTTATTACTTTTGAAAACTTGGTTTATAAAGTCATTATTAAACATATTACCTGTTATGAAAAAATTTACCTTTCTTTTGGCAATAATGCTTGTCTCGTTAATATTTATTTTTAACAAACGTTCCGATTCACGTGCCGGTTATGAAAAATATATTTTGAATTTTTACAAGAACGCATCTGTTAAAGTCAAAAGTGAAAAAGAAACGGAAAAAGCCGTTGATGAGCCCGATATGGCGGCATATCAAGAGTTTGTGAAAACAATGGACCCCAAACTTAAATATGTGCCTAAGAAAAGACTTGTAAAAGCATACCGGTATGCATTGGAAAAGGAACGCGACGGCGGTTACGAGCCGGATATAACTTGGGAAGGAACGGAGTCTAATATGGGTGGAAGAACAAGGGCGATTATGTTTGATCCGAACGATGATGAACATAAAAAGGTTTTTGCAGGCAGCGTTACGGGAGGTCTTTGGGTTAATGAAGATATTACGGATGAAGATGTGGAGTGGGAACCTGTGGATGACTTTTGGCCCGATTTGTCAATAAGCAGTATTGCTTACGATCCTAATAATACGGAAACAATGTATGTTGGAACAGGTGAAGCACAAACCGCACGTATTATTTACAGAGCTTCTTCCGGCTTGGGAAACGGTATTTATAAAACCACCGACGGAGGATTAAACTGGGAAACATTGGAATCTACAACGGGTTTTGATTATATAACGGATATTATTGTTAAAGATGAAAACGGAACAAGTGTTATTTACGTTGCCGTTGCATCGGGAGTTTATATGGGGGAAGATCATGTAAGTCAACCTTCGGACGGACTTTTCAGGTCTGATGACGGAGGTCTTACTTGGCAGCAGGTTTTACCCGACATACCCGGTCAAGGTGTTCCTTACACACCTGCCGATATCGAATTGGCATCAAACGGGAGAATTTTTGTAGGGACAATGGAAAATCTTGACAAGAAAGGCGGTGCCACAATATTATATTCGGATACCGGATTACCGGGTTCATGGTCGGTTTACGATCACTACAACACCGTAATAAGCAATGAAGGTTATTATAATATACCGGCAAGGACTATATTGGCTTCCTCGCCTACCGATCCGCAAGTTGTTTATGCTCAGTTTGCCGCCGGTTATGTTAGTGGTTTTACATATTACCGTGGCAGGTACATGGCTAAATCGTTAAATGGAGGTGAAACATGGCAACAAATAAACATTCCGGATGCAGATTGGTCAACTTTGGCATGGCATGCTTTTGACCTTAAAGTTTCTCCGGTAAATCCGAGTAAGGTTTTTACGGGAGGTCTCGATTTATGGAATACCAATAACGGAGGAGCTAACTGGCGTCATATTTCCGATTGGAGTTTAATGTATTACGGCGGGGGTGATGAATATGTTCATGCGGACCAACATAAAATTATTTTTAATCCGGATGACCCGTCAAAGGCATATTTTACCAGTGACGGCGGTGTTTTTATGACTAATACCGCCGGTCAAAATTATCCGGTTTTTATTCAAAGAAACCAGGGATTAAATACTTTGCAGTTTTACACTTGTGCCATTGACCCTACCGATAATTCGGAAAACTTTTTAGGAGGGTTGCAAGATAACGGTACTCTTTTATATACGGGTAATCCGTTGGAAATTACGGATATGATAGATGGAGGAGACGGGGCTTTTTGTTTTTGGGATAAAGATGAGCCCGGAGTTTACATAACAAGTGTTTATTATAATCAATATTCCTATTGGAATAACGGGCAACAAGTTACTTATAGTAATCCTCAAAACGGTACATTCATCAGCCCGGCAGATTACGATTATAAAAATAATATTTTATATTCCAATGCCGTGAAATTTTCAGGTGCTTACAAAAACAATCTTTTTATAGCTACAAATGTTCCTTATGTTTATTCCGGCGAACAATATACCATGAATATGGGAACCAACAGTAATGTCCCGTTTTCGCATGTAAAATATTCACCGTATTCACCTCAAGGACATACTACGTTGTTTTTGGGAACCGAAGCGGGTAAATTATATAAAATCACAAATGCCGAATCCAACTCACCGCAAGCACAAGAAATAACGGGAGACAATTTCCCCAACGGTTCCATAAGTTGTGTTGCCATAGGAAGTTCCGAGGATGTGTTATTGGTAACGTTTTCAAATTACGGGGTTCCTTCCGTTTGGTTTACAACCGACGGGGGACAGACATGGCAAAATAAAGAAGCCAACTTACCGGATATGCCTGTAAGATGGGCAATTTTTCACCCTCAAAATGATGATCAGGTTTTGCTGGCAACCGAAACCGGGGTTTGGGCCACCAATTCGTTATCGTATCCTGAAGTAAGCTGGTCGCCTGCCGTTGACGGAATGGCTAATGTTAGAGTTGATATGCTTAAATTAAGAACCGCCGATAATGTCGTGCTGGCTGCGTCACACGGTAGAGGGCTTTTTTATGCTACATATAACCTGGATACTTATGACGGTGTTCCGGAAAATTCCTCTGCAGATAATAAAATAAACATATTCCCTAATCCTGCATCTTCTTACATTGATTTAGACCTTAATCGCGAAACTGAGCCATCGGTAAAAACCGGTAAAATAAAAATATTCGATATGGCTGGGAAAACGGTTTTGGAAGATAATTATGAAAAGAATTCCGGTTCGGTAATAGATATTTCCACCTTAAAAGAAGGTAGTTATATTTTGAATGTTATAACCGGGAATAAAATTTATAAAGGAACTTTTGTAAAGGTTAGATAAAAAATAAGCCCTAAAAACCGGGTTAAGGTCTTTAGGGCTTTTATTTAAAAACAAAAAGGAGTCTTAAAATCTTGTTGTTTCAATAATTCTGTCGTATTTCTCCAATAATCCGGGTGAAACGAAGTAAACTTCACCTCCTTGTAATAATACCATTTCGGCTAAATCGTCAATAGCGTCTGCATGATAATCGTATTCTTTTTCTTCAACAGGCTCGGAAAATGCAAGGAAAAGACCGTTTTTAAAGCTGTATCCTTCCACGCTGTAACCTTTTTCAACAAGTAAAATACGAGCCTCTTTCATAGCTGCAACCGTCCATGCTTCCTGAATACCTGAAACATATGTTAATCTGTCTATGTCGGGTTGAATTCTTTCCAAAAGCTGTTTGTCTCTTATTTTTATGTATTCTTCCAGCTTTTCGTTTACTTTGTCACTTATAACAGATGTTCTTTCGTCATCATAGCTTCCGTAAATCTCTGCGAGAATTTTTTCAGGTCTTCTTGTTTTGTTTTTGAAATATGAAACAAGTTTTTCGTCACCCATTACTATTAAAGGGGTCTGCATATCCGTATATAAACGAATAAAATCGTCAACATCGTTTACATACATTTTCATAGCTTCCATTTCAGCTTTTGCAGGATCTTCTTTTTTACCTATGCGGCTTTCAAGGTAATATTCAACGCCTTCAGGAATATCACCGCTTTCAACTTTTTGAAGTTTGTTTTGATAACCGTTATAAAAAGCGGTTTTTTTCTTGCTGAGAACAATTACATCGTACTGGAAACTTTGATTTACGGTTCTCAAAAGATCCCTGATTTCAAAACTGTCATCAACAATAGCCTTGTCTTTGGTTTCAAAAGGAAGTAACAAAAGTTCTTCCCTCATGGGAGATATGAATATTGCAACCGACTGAAAGTCGTGTTCGTAAATTATTCCTTCCTCCAAATTTTCAAGTCTTTTTTCAATATCTGCTACAACTCTTTTGTCGTAACCTTTCTCTTTTAGTTTTTCAACAGCTTCTTTAATAGTGTTTTTTACTTTCAAACGGAATTTTTCGTTTCTCGGCGAAGCTGTGTCTTTATTTATGATTACCGATACACTTGGGTCTTCTTTTGCTCCTAAAAGCTCAACAAGTTTTTCTTTTACTGTCATTGCTTTGTTAGCTAAAACTTCCATGACAATTTCTCCTTTCTTTTTGTTAATATGATTTAATTTCGATTTAAGTTTATCAAAAAAAGCACCACTGCTTAAACTGTGTCAAATTGACACGGCAAAAATATGATAAATATGATAAATGATATTTTTATTTATTGATAAAACATTAATTATTTTACTTTTAAGTTTATTTAAGATTTAGCAGAAATGCCTTTAAAATACTTTTTTTACCTTTCGCTGAAAATATATTTTTATGAATAACAAAGACTATATTCAATTTTTGGGAGCTGCGGGTACTGTTACGGGTTCAAAATATCTTTTGTCTGTTGACGGTTTTAATGTATTGATTGATAGTGGAATGTTTCAAGGGTTAAAAGAGTTACGACTTTTAAATTGGGTTGATTTCCCGTTTCCTCCCGCAAAAATAGATGCCGTGTTACTGACACACGGGCATCTTGATCATGTAGGGTATCTTCCCAGGTTGGTTAAGCAAGGATTTAAGAATCCCGTTTATTGCACGGCACCAACAGCGGATTTAACCGAAATAGTGTTGAAAGACAGTGCCAAACTACAGGAGGAGGATGCTGAACATGCAAATAAATACGGTTATTCAAAACATAAACCTGCGTTACCTCTTTATGATACCAGAGATGTTGAAAAAACATTACCTCTTTTGAATGCCGTTGAGGTTGATAAATTTTACAAATTAAACGACAATATCGGTTTCACTTATAGAAAGAATGCTCATATCCCCGGCGCGGCTTTTATTGAGGTGGATGTTAAAGGTAAACGAATAGTTTTTTCAGGCGATATAGGGCGGCCGCATGACCCGATGTTGGTTGAACGTGAACGTCCGAAAAAAGCCGATATTCTTTTTACGGAATCTACATACGGGGACAGGTTACATCCAAAAATACCGACTGAAAAGGTTTTAAAAAACATTATCAATAAAGCGTTGGAACGTCACGGACCTATTTTAGTTTCCAGTTTTGCCATAGACAGGGCACAAGATTTTATGTATGTAATCCATAAGCTTGTAAAGAAAGGTGAAATACCCGATTTGCCTGTCTATCTGGACAGTCCTATGGCAACACAGGTAAGTAAACTTTTCCTTAAATATCCGGATTGGCTAAGCATAGATAAAAATGTTATCCGCGAAGTTTTTGCTAATGTGAGGTTTGTAACAAGTATTCAGGAAACTTTTGCTTTGGCACGCGATAAAAGTCCCAAAATCGTGATTGCCAGTAGCGGAATGATGAACGGAGGACGTATTTTACATTACCTTGAGAAACATTTGGGTAACAGTTCGGCTACATTTATTTTACCGGGCTATCAGGCCGAGGGAACAAGAGGAAGGCAACTGGCCGACGGAGCTCATGAAATAAAACTTCACGGTAAGTTTTTTGAAGTAAAGGCTGCCGTGGAACATGTGCACACAATGTCTTCTCATGCCGATCAAAGAGAACTCATTACATGGATGGAAAAGATAAAAAACAAGCCTGAAAGAGTTTATATTGTTCACGGAGAACCTCGTTCATCGGATGCACTACGTGTTAAGATTAATTATGTTTACGGTTGGAAATGCAGGTTGCCGGTATTTTTGGAAAAAGACAGGTTACCGTTTTAGGAAAGGGTGTTTAATAATGCGGCAGTAGCTCAGTTGGCAGAGCATCAGCTTCCCAAGCTGAGGGTCGTGGGTTCGAGTCCCATTTGCCGCTCTTTTACGGTCAAGATTAAAAGCTATTGTTCGGGGTAATTGAACAATAGCTTTTAATTAATACCTTATTTATATAATTGTTTAAAGTATTTTGGATTTTTTCTACCGTCAAAATTACGGGAAAATTAATTGTTGTTAGTATTATAAACTAAGCAAACGATAGAGCATGATCAAGATCGGCTATGATGTCATCGACATCCTCAATACCTACCGATAACCGTATTAGTTCATCCGAGATACCTGCCTTTTCCCTGGCTTCTTTTGTTAGTTTCGAGTGAGTCATTGATGCCGGATGTTGAATCAATGTTTCTATTCCACCCAACGAGACGGCAAGTAAAGCCAAATGAACATTATCCATAACTTTTTTACCCGATTCAAGCCCTCCTTTAACACCAAATGATATCATGGCACCCGGACCTTTCATCTGTTTTTTTGCCAATTCATATTGAGGATGTGATTTTAAACCCGGGAATAAAACCCAGTCAACTTTAGGATGAGATTCAAGAAATTGAGCCACTTTTATGGCATTTTCCTGTGCCCTGTCTATACGAATGGCCAAAGTTTTTAAACCTCTTCTGGTTAACCATGCTTGATGCGGGTCCATATTGAACCCTACGTTAAGAACCACGTATTTTAGTTTATTATATAGCTCTTCGTTTTTTGCAATCACTATTCCTCCAACAATATCGGCATGTCCGTTGATGAATTTGGTCATCGAATGTAAAACGATATCGGCACCCATGTTTATGGGTTTTTGCAGGTAAGGACTGCAAAAAGTATTATCAACACAAACCAAGATATTTTGTTCATGAGCAATGGCAACCGCACCTTCAATGTCAGTAATACCCATTGTCGGGTTTGCAGGTGTTTCCAAATACAACAATTTTGTATTTGGTTTTATTGCTTTTTTAATGTTATCAAGGTCTGTACAATCAACATATGTCGATTCCACACCCAAACCGGGATATAATGTTTCCATAACTCCTCTCGAAGGACCGTAAACCGCATTGTGGCTTATCATGTGATCGCCTTTTTTAAGAAATGCAAGGTAAACGGTATTCACGGCAGCCATTCCCGAAGAGGTTCCCAATGCTTTATAACCGTTCTCAAGTTCCGCTACTGCATTTTCAAGCTCTTCTATTGTAGGATTTCCCAACCTTGTATAAATATACCCTTTTTCTTCCCCTGCAAAGAGACGGGCACCGTGGTCGGCATTTTTAAATTTAAACGTCGAAGTTTGGTATATCGGGTTTACTGCACTACCGTTGGCATCCTCATAAGCTCCGGCGTGAATTAATTTGGAATTAAATCCTTTGTCTTTTGTATTCATTGTTTGCTGTTTTTATGGTTTTAAAAATTATTTATTTTAATGATGACAATAATTTTGTCCGAATTTCAAGTCTCCGTTAATAAAGTCCAAAGCAAGATTGTCGGGAGTGTTTAGTTCGACACCCACATAAACATTTATACCTTTATTATATAACATCTGAACCGCTTTCGGTCCGATTCCTCCCGTAAGTATGTCGGTTGCACCTTCTTTTATTAAAAATCCGGGGATTGTGCCTTCGGCATGGGGCGGGGGAGTTTTTTCTTCTTTGTTTACTATTTTTCCATCTTCAATATCATAAAATACAAAAAGCGGACTATGTCCGAAATGTTGAGACAACTGACCGTTATCAGATGGTATTGCCAATCTTTTTTTCATAATTATTTATTTTTTAATTTTTCTATTATTTCCAAATGATGTAAAGATCCTTCACGTATCATTTGTATATTACAATCGGGACAAAGCATGCTGTTGCACGGAATCCCTCTTTTGTGTTTTTCTTTACGGTTGCACTTCGGACAAATGCAATATCCCGTATCTTTAAATCTTTCGCCTCTATGACGCCTGTGACGAATATTAAAAGCTGTTAGGTCGGCATTTTGCAGCGGGGTGATATTTTCCGAACCGCAAACAGGACAACTTTTATTGTTTTTTTGTTTGTTGTTTTCTTTAAAAACCGTCCGGCAATCGTTGCAAACGAACCATTTATCGTTAAATACAACATTGCCGCCTCCGATTACCAATTTTTTATGTTCAACCAATGCTTTTGCTATCTTTTTTAAAGCCGAATCATAAATTCTGGTAAAAGTGGGTCTGGAGACTTCCATTTGCCTGGATGCTTCCAGTTGTGACAAGCCGTCGTAATCGGCAAGTTTTAAAGCTTCAAATTCTTCATAAAGGAGATTAACATAATCGTTATTGTCGAAGTCTTCGTTTTCGGGAATGAATCCCGTAACATACGGAGGTTCTTTTAATCTTCTGAATCTTTTGGGTCTTGGCGACATTATTTGATAATGTTAATTTGTCGCAAAACTATTGAACTATTGTTCAATAAGCAAGAAACAATGGAACTTTTTAGAATTTTCAAAAAAGAATAAAAAAAGATTAACATTTAATACGTTATTAATAAAAAAATAATTACTTTTGCTGCCCAAAATTAAAGAACGATGGCTAAAAAGAGTAAAGAAGCAAGAGTACAAGTAATTCTTGAATGCACAGAGCATAAGAATAGCGGGTTGCCCGGAACATCAAGGTACATAACTACCAAAAACAAAAAGAATACACCGGGAAGATTGGAGCTTATGAAATATAATCCGATCTTAAAGAAAAGAACATTACACAGAGAAATTAAATAATTTGAACCATGGCAAAGAAAGTTGTTGCTACACTGCAATCGTCGGGAAAAGATTACGCTAAAGTTATAAAAGCGGTTAAATCCCCTAAAACAGGTGCTTATACCTTTAAAGAAGAGATCATTCCTACTGACCAGGTTAAAAATTATTTTGCAAAGAAATAATTTATAACTTTAACGTTAGTTGTAAGTTTAAAAGGGGCTTTTTCGGTACATTCCGGGAAAGCCTTTTTTAGTTAAATTTGTTCAAAAATTTTATTATGGGAATATTCTCTTTTTTTTCGTCTAAAGAAAGTAAAAAAGAACTGGATAAAGGACTTGAAAAGACCAGAAGTACGGTTTTTAACAAGATAACAAAAGCCGTTGCCGGTAAATCCAAAGTTGATGAAGAGGTTCTTGACGACCTGGAAGAAATTCTTGTTACTTCGGATGTAGGAGTTGATACAACCTTAAAAATTATAGAAAGAATCGAAAAAAGGGTTGCGCGCGATAAATATCTGGGAACATCGGAATTAAACAAAATATTAAAAGAGGAAATAGAAGCTCTTTTGGAAGAAAACAACAGTGGTGACGGTACCGATTTCGACTTGCCCGAAGGTAAAAAACCGTATGTTATACTTGTTGTAGGAGTTAACGGTGTTGGTAAGACAACAACAATAGGGAAATTGGCTTACAACTTTAAACGTGCCGGAAAATCGGTGCTTTTGGGTGCGGCTGATACTTTCAGAGCCGCTGCCGTTGACCAGCTGACAATATGGAGCGAGAGGGTAGGAGTACCCATTGTTTCTCACGGTATGGGTGCAGACCCCGCTTCGGTAGCTTATGATGCCGTTAAAGAAGCCGTGGAAAAAGATGTTGATGTTGTACTTATTGACACGGCAGGACGCTTGCACAATAAAATAAATTTGATGAATGAGTTGTCAAAAATAAAAAGGGTATTGAAAAAAGTTATTCCCGACGCTCCTCATGAAATTCTGCTGGTTCTTGACGCTTCAACAGGTCAAAATGCGTTTGAGCAAGCTCGCCAGTTTCTTGCCGCTACCGAGGTTAACGCCATGGCACTTACCAAACTTGACGGTACCGCAAAAGGTGGAGTGGTTATAGGTATTTCCGACCAGTTTAAAATACCGGTAAAATATATCGGGGTGGGTGAAAAGATGGAAGACCTTCAAACATTTAACCGTAAATCTTTTGTTGAGAGTCTTTTTGCCGAAAACGAAAATTAAAAATCAATGGCAAAAAAAATAAACGTTGTTACACTGGGGTGTTCTAAAAACCTCGTGGACTCGGAAGTATTGATGCGTCAACTTGACAACAAATACTCCGTTGTTAATGATTCTGATGAAGATGCCGATGTGATTATTATCAATACCTGTGGATTTATAGGTGATGCCAAAGAGGAGTCTATCGATACCATTTTAAATGCCGTTGAGGCAAAGAGGGACGGCCGTGTGGAAAAGGTTTTTGTAACGGGATGCCTTTCGCAGAGATACAAAAAAGAGCTTAAAAATGAAATTGACGACGTGGACGGATTTTACGGAGTTAACGATTTACCTGTTATTTTAAAAGACCTCGATGTAGATTATAAAAAGGAACTCATAGGCGAAAGACATTTAACTACTCCAAAACATTATGCTTATCTTAAAATTTCGGAAGGGTGTGACAGATCTTGCTCTTTTTGTGCCATACCGTTAATAAGAGGTAAACATGTTTCGGTTCCCGAAAATGAAATATTGAAGGAGGCTCGTAATTTGGCTGAAAAAGGCGTTAAAGAGTTACTATTAATAGCCCAGGATTTGACATATTACGGAATAGATATTTACGGCAAACGTACCATTGCAGGTTTGGTAGATAAACTGTCAGGTATCGACGGCATTGAATGGATACGTTTACATTATGCTTATCCAGCAGGATTTCCGGAAGAACTTTTGGATGTTATAAATAGCAATCCCAAGGTGTGTAAATATCTTGATATTCCACTTCAACATATAAACGATAGGATTTTAAAATCCATGAAGCGCGGTTTGGGAAGTGAAGGTACCCGTAAACTGGTTCGTAAAATGAAAGAGCGTGTTCCGGGTGTAGCATTAAGAACCACTTTAATTGTGGGATATCCGGGCGAAACTGAAGAGGAATTTTCGGAATTAATGGATTTTGTGAAAGAATCAAAGTTTGACCGTTTGGGAGTTTTTACTTATTCTGCCGAAGAAGATACAGCGGCTTATAAGTTGAAAGATGATGTGCCGGAAGATGTTAAACAAGACCGTGCCGACAGAATAATGGCTCTGCAACAGGAAATATCTTTGGAACTTAATAAAGCTAAAAAAGATAAGATATTCAAAACCATAATAGACAGAAAAGAAGGTGATTATTTTATCGGCAGAACCGAGTTCGACTCTCCGGAAGTTGACAATGAGGTTTTGATTACTTCGGATAAGGGATTAAAAACAGGTGAGTTTTATAATGTGAAGATTAATAAAACGGATTATTTCGACCTTTACGGTGAGGTTAGCGGTGTCTAAGAATAAATTAAGAAATTTCAAAATGTATATAGAAGGAATTTTTAATTATTGCGACAGGTGGTGTGAACGCTGCATGTTGGCTTCAAAATGCGAAAGTTACGCTCCTTATTTTGAGGGGAGTAAAAGTGAACTTCAAAAAAGAGATGAAAAAAACAAAATATTTTGGAACTTAATTGATGACAAAATAAAAGAAACGGTTGAGTTTGTTGAGAAAAAGGCAGCAGAGAAAGATATTGATATTTCAGACATTGAAAAAATAAAAGGGGGAAAGAAGTTCGATTTGTTTCAGGGAATGTCACAAACAAACGAAGTGCTGAAAGTGGGAAGGAAGTATGAAGATATGGTTGACGACTGGTTTGACGAAGCAATGGAAAAATATCCGATTGCTTCTGATAGTCTGAGTGAAAGCGATTTAAAATTGGCAAAAGATTCGGGTTTTGAAAATGTGGATGAGATTAATAATGCCATTGAAATAATTTTCAGATATCAATTGCAGATTTATTTGAAACTTTCAAGGGCTTTTTTCAGTAAATCGAAAGAAGCAGCGGGCGAGCAGGAAGGCGATGATTCGTCGGGTGCTGCCAGAATGGTTTTGGAATTAATAGAAAGGTCTTTGGTTTCGTGGTATATTCTTTATAATTCTTTTAAAGAAGAAAGGGAAAATATTTTGTCAACAATGTTTACTCTTGCATCATTAAGAAACAGGATGTTAAAAGAGTTTCCAAATGTTTTCGATTTTAAAAGAAACGGTTTTGATATCGAATAAAACGGTATCTTTATATTCCCGGTTTTAAAAACAAAAATAATGCAGGTAAATGTTGATTTTTTGGTGATAGGTTCCGGTGGTGCCGGACTCATATATGCTTTAAAAGTCGCTGATAAAGGTAAGGTTGTGGTACTGAGCAAGGGCTCGGTTGAAGAAACGGCAACAAGTTATGCACAAGGTGGCATAGCAGCCGTAATGTATGCTCCGGATAACTGTGAGAAACATATCCGGGATACTATAAATGCCGGTGCAGGGCTTAACGACGAGGAGATAGTACGTCTTACAATTCATGAATCAAAAGAACGTATTAAAGAACTTATAAACTGGGGAGCAAATTTTGACAAAGAAAAATCCGGAAAATATGCACTTGCCAAGGAAGGCGGTCATTCCGAATACCGGATACTACACTATAAGGACAGGACGGGCTGGGAAATTCAGCGTGCTTTGACCGAAAAAGCCAAAAAACATCCAAACATTGAGATTTGGGAGGATCATTTTGCAATAGATCTTATTACACAGCACCACAAAGGTGAGCATGTGCATAGAGACCGGGATGATATTGAATGTTACGGTGCATATGTTTTTAACGAGAAAACCGAGGAGATAATAAAAGTTATATCGAAGTTTATTATGCTTGCCACGGGAGGAATGGGAAACATTTATCAAACGACGACCAATCCTCCTCATGCTACGGGTGACGGTATAGCTATGGCTTACAGGGCAAAAGCCCGGGTTGATAATCTTGAATTCGTGCAGTTTCACCCTACATCTTTATATAATCCCGGAGAAAAACCTTCTTTTTTGATAACGGAAGCTATCAGGGGAGCCGGAGCGGTTCTTAAAACTAAAAAAGGCGACGAGTTTATGCATAAGTATGACAAACGGGGTTCACTTGCTCCCAGGGATATTGTTGCCCGTGCCATTGATAACGAATTGAAAATATCAGGAGATGATTACGTTTGTTTGGATGCAACGGAAATAGACAAAAACGAAATACTCATGCATTTTCCCACAATTTATGCAAAATGTTTGAGTATCGGTATCGATATTACCAAAGAGATGATACCTGTCGTTCC